>DATHNH010000174.1:0-16190 GCA_035486255.1 Solirubrobacteraceae bacterium
TGCTCGGCGACCTGCGCGAGATCCCCCGCGCCGCGCTCCTCGAGCAGCAGCGCGAGAAAGCAGACTTGGAAGAGCACATCGCCCAGCTCGTCGAGCAGCTTGGCATCGTCGCCGTGGTGAGCGGCATCGGCGAGCTCATAGGCCTCCTCGACCGTGTGTGGGACGATCGAGCGCTCGTCCTGCTCACGATCCCAGGGGCACTCCCGGCGCAGCAGGTGTGTGAGCTCGTCGAGCGCACGAAGCGACTGTGACGGATCAGGGATGGACACTTGTCCTCGCTTTCACCGCGGCAGAGACGCGAAGGCCTCCATCCGCAGCCACCGACCATTCCGGCGAGCCCCACTCCTCACCGGAAGGAAACAGGTTCTTAGGGCGTAGCGGTGCTTGTGGACGTCTTCGGCGCTTTGTAGGACTTGCAGTCCTGCACCGAGTATTCGCTGCGGCATTCGGTGCGAGCCGTCCACTTCTTGCGGAAGTTCTTGATGAATTCGCTGACCGCCTTCTGTTGCTTTTCGGCGGTGATCTGCTGGGAGATGGAAGATTGCACCTGTGAGAGCGACTGCTGGCTCCCGGGGATCGTCTTCTTGACTTCGTAGATGTAGTAGCCAAACGGCGTCTTGATGGGACCCCCGAGGACGTTCAACTGAGCTTTGAAGACGGCTTCGTCAAGCGCCTTCTCCTCCTGGCCCTTGACCACGCCGGGAAGCGATCCGCCGGCGGCCTTACTGACTGGATCGATCGAGACGGCCTTGGCGACGCTGGAGAAGCTCTTGCCCGATTCGATTTCCTTCTTGGCTTTTTCAGCCTGCGCCAATGTCTTGGTGAGGATGATCAGGATGTTGCGCTTTTCGGCCTGGCCATACTGAGATTTGTGCTGTTCGTAGTAGGCCTGAATTTCCTTCTGGCTCGGCTTCTTACCTGCGTCCTTGCTGATCTTCTGCTGCAGCTTCGAGGACAGCAGGTCGAGCTTCACGCGCAGCAATACATCAGAGACCGTGTAGCCGGTGTTGGTCAGGAACTTCTGAAAAGCCGCTTCGGTGGGGAACTGCTGGCTCTTGATCTGGTTGAACTGCTTCTTCACTTCATCGTCGGAGACTTTGACGCCCTGTTCGGAGGCTTCGGAGATCACCCAGTTGGCGGAGATGAGGTAACCGAGCACCGATTGCTTGAGCGAGGTGTACTGCTGTTCGCACTGAGTCTTCAACGCCGCGGCCGTTGGCTTCGTCTGACCCTTGGCGGGCTTCGGCGCGGTGGCTTCGAGATGCGCGATGCAGTTTTTGTAGGTGGGGGGATCGGGCACCGGAACTTTTGGCACCGCCGCGCCTGTGGTGGCCGAAGCCGAGCTCGCGTTGGCGGCAACAGACATCCAGTGATTGAAGGTGGAGGTCGTGATCGGGGTCCCGTTGACGCTGACCACCGCATTGCCGGGAACGCCGCTGCTACCGCACGCGGTGAGCGTCACCCCTGTAAGCAAAACGGCGCCGAGCGCCGCGATTTGACCCGATAGCTTGGACACGACGCGGGCACTCTAGCGGAAACTTCCCATGCTGTGCTTAACGACTTCCTTAAAGCTCTCTAAGCGGCATGCGCGCAGTGCTCCGCGGCCCACACCCATGTGCACGGTGCGCGGCTTGGGACGCCGCCCCGCCCGCGTCCCGGCGCCAACACCCCTATGGATTCAAAGCCCCCCGAGAACGGAGCCCCGAAGAACGGAGCCTCGAGAAAACGAAAGCCTCGAGAACGAGGTCCCGAGAAACGAAACCCCGAGAACGCACACGCGGACTAGGCGGCCTCACGCATCAGCGCGAGCAGTACGTCAGCGGCGCGTACAACAGTGGGAAAACGCTCATCGCCCTCGCGCGGCACGCGCACCGACACCTGCGAGCGACCTGACTCGTAGAGCGCTTCGGGTAGCTCTTCGCGCAAGCGCTTGGCGCGCACGGAGTCGAGCTCGATCGGCGTCACCGCGAGCCGGTCGCCGCGGAAGCTGACCGTTTGCGCGCCTGCCTGGCCGAACTTGATGCGAGCTCGCTGCAGGGCGAGCAGGTTGGCGAGCGGCTCGGGCACCGGGCCGAAGCGATCCTCGAGCTCCTCGCGCAGACGTTCGACATCGGCGACCTCGAGCGCCGATGCAACGCGACGGTGAACCTCGATCTTGGCCTGCTCGTAAGGGACATAGTCGGCTGGGACGTAAGCGTTGACGTTGACGTCCAAGCGCACAGGCTCGGGAAGCTCCTGTCCCTGCTCACCCTCGGCAGGACCGGCTTGGCGCACCGCTTCGTCGAGCATCTGCATGTAGAGCTCGAAGCCAAGCGCCGCCACATGGCCGGACTGCTCGTCGCCGAGCAGGTTGCCGGCACCGCGAATCTCCAGATCGCGCATCGCGACCTTGAAGCCGGCGCCCAGCTCGGTGTAGTCCGAGAGCGCCGAGAGACGCTGAGCGGCCTCGGGGGTGAGTGCCGCCGCGGAGTCGTAGAGCAGGTAGGCATAGGCACGCTCGCGACTACGACCGACGCGTCCGCGGATCTGGTAGAGCTGGGACAGGCCGAAGGCGTCCGCGTGCTCCACGATCAACGTGTTGGCTTGAGGGATGTCGATGCCCGACTCGATGATCGACGTGCACACCAGCACGTCGGCGCCACCCTGCAGGTAGTCCATCATCACTACCTCCAGCTCGCCCTCGCCCATCTGGCCGTGGGCGACGGCGAAGCGCACACCCGGGCACATGGCGCGCAGGCGCTCGGCGGTCTCCTCGATCGACTCGACGCGATTGTGCAGAAAGAAAGCCTGTCCTTTGCGCTCGTGCTCGCGCAGGATTGCGCGCTTGACGAGCTCCTCCTCGTACTCGCCCACGTATGTCTTGACTGGCCGGCGTCCCTCTGGGGGTGTCTCGATCACCGATATCTCGCGCAAGCCCGCAAGCGACATCTGCAGCGTGCGCGGGATCGGGGTGGCCGACATCGAGATCACGTCCACCTTCAGCTTGAGCTGGCGCAGCAGCTCCTTTTGCTTGACGCCGAAGCGCTGCTCCTCGTCGACGATCAACAGGCCCAGATCCTTGGCGCGCACGTCGCGTGAGAGCACGCGATGGGTGCCGATCAGGATGTCCACGGCGCCGCTCGAGAAGCTCGCGAGCGCAGCCTTCTGCTCGGCGGGAGAGCGAAAGCGCGAGACATGCTCGACCGTGAACGGGTAGTCGGCGAGACGCTCGGAGAACGTGCCGTAATGCTGTTGCGCGAGGATCGTGGTGGGCACCAGCATCAGCACCTGCTTGCCATCGCCGGCGGCCTTGAAGGCGGCGCGCAGGGCCACCTCGGTCTTGCCGTAGCCGACATCTCCGCACACGAGCCGGTCCATCGGGCGCGGAGCTTCCATGTCGGCCTTGACGAGTTCGATCGCCTCCAGTTGGTCAGCGGTCTCCGTGTAGGGGAAACGCTCCTCGAACTCCCGCTGCCAGTCGGTATCCGCCTCGAACGCGTGACCGGCGCGACGACGGCGCTCTGCGTACAGGCTGAGCAGCTCGCCGGCGAGCTCCTGCGCGGCGCGGCGCGCGCGCGCCTTCATCGCCTCCCAGCGTGAGCCTCCGAGCTTTGATAGGGGAGGCCCACCCACCCCACCGTCACCGCCGGCCCCGACATAGCGCGAAATCTTGGCGAGTTGGTCTGTGGGGACGAACACCTTGTCGTCGCCTTGGTATTCGAGGTACAGGTAGTCGCGGGTCACCTCTGCCACGGTGCGCGTCTCGAAGCCGGCGAAACGGGCGACGCCGTGATCCTCGTGCACGACGATGTCGCCGGTGCGAAGCTCGGTGAAGGAGCGCAGAGCGCCACGTCGTGCCGGCCCTCCACCGAGACCATCGGCGCCTGGGCTCCCCGGCCGCTCGGCACGCCGACGGCGCAGCAGGCGATGCTCGGGGTACACGGCAAGCTTCAAGGACGGAGCGACGAAGCCCTCGCGCAAGGAAGCCGCCGCGAAGCGCAGAGAAGCCTCGAGCGGAGCGCGTGTGACGTCCACCTCCGCGTCGAGCCAATCCGCCTTGAGGCGCCCGAGGTTGTAGGCGGCGCGCTCGCCTTCGCCCCTGCGGGGGAACGCTACGACAGTGCGATAGCCGGAGCGCACGAGCTTCTCGAGCTCTGGCTCGGCCTCGGCAAGCGAGCGCGCGGCTGTGTCTGCGGCGGAGGCACGCAGCTCGATCTCCTGGCCGCTCGACATCGAGGACAGCCAGATCCGCGTGCGCGCAGCCAGACTGGATTGAACCTCCTCTGGACTCACGTACAGGTGATGGGCATCCTCGTCGGCGAAGGCAGCGCATACGTCGTTCCAGTGGTCGCCGAGCGCCGGAGCTAGCTCCTCCTCGGCGGCGACCATCAGCTCCGTGTTGTGATCGACCAGCTCGAGCAGCGCGCCGAAGCGCTCGACCGGCAACAGCTCGGCGATGTCCTGCCGGCTCTCGGACCCGTCGCTCTCGGACGAGCTGAACGCGCCGGTCGCAGCGGCGATCTCGGCCAGCTCGCGGTGCTCGGGGGCGAGCTCAGCCGCCGGGGCGATCTCAACCTCCGCGATCTCGCCGAGCGAGCGCTGCGTGAAGGTCGAGAACCAGCGCAGCGATTCGATCTCGATGTCGAACATGTCGACGCGCACGGCGTGCTCCTCGGTGGCGGGAAACACGTCGAGCAAGCCGCCTCGCATCGCGAACTGGCCGCGCTCCTGCACCTGGTCCACGCGCTCGTAGCCGGCGCCCACGAGCTCGGCGGCGCACTCGTCGAGGTCGAGCAGCTCGCCCACCCGCAAGGTGAACGAACGCGGGCGCAATTGCGGATCGGGCACCTTCTCCGAGAGGGCCACAGCCGAGACGACGACAACGGGCGCTTCGCCACCACCGCCAACCGGAGCGAGCAAGGCATCGAGCGCTGCCACGCGCAGACCCACGAGATGGGGAGGGGGCGTGAGGTGCGACTCGTAGGCCACCCCGCGCGACGGGTAGAAACGCACGCGCCTGGGGGCGAGCCAGGCGCGCAGGTCGCCCGCGAGATCGCGCGCGGCGCGATCGTCACCCACCACCACGAGCGTGGGGCGCCCAGCGTCCCGATCGGCAAGCGCTGCGATCGCGAAGGGTCGCAACGAGGACGACACAAAGGCATGCCCTCCCTCGCGCGCGAGTCGGCCGGCGCCGGCGTCTTGATCGATGGCGCCGAGCAGCGCGCGCAGAGCCACTGCCTCAGCCCTCCCCTGGCTGTGCCGCGCTCCGCCCGGCGCCGGCTGTCTGCAAATTGGCACTCATCGGCTACTGCTCTTCACCTAGCACGACGCGCTCGACCGCCTCGCATGCGTGGTCGATCAAGGCACCGACCTGGTCGGCGGACTCGCGGAAGCGGCCCAAGACATAAGCGGAGACGATCTCCGGGTCAGTGGATTTGGGCCGCCCCACACCAACCCGGACCCGCATGAAGTCGGCGCCGCCCAGCTCGCGCTTGATCGACTTCAGGCCGTTGTGACCGGCCAGGCCACCGCCGAGACGAGTACGCACCTCGCCGAAGGGCAGGTCGATCTCGTCGTGCACGACGAGCACGCGCTCGAGCGAGAGCTTGAACGAGCCACGCGCGGGACCTACCGAGCGCCCCACATCGTTCATATAAGTCTGCGGCCAAAGCAACGCCACCCGCCGTCCGTCCGTGCGGCCTTCGACAATGTGCCCGCGAAAGCGGTCTTTGGGACGCGGAAAGCCCCAGCGCGAAGCAAGCTCGTCGGCCACCATGAAACCCACATTGTGGCGAGTTTGTGCGTGCTCGCGGCCGGGGTTTCCCAGCCCGACGATCAGCCAATCGATGGCCGCGCCGCCACCAAAGAGCTTCAGGAGCTACTCCTCGGCGGAGCCGCCGTCGGCGGCAGCCTCACCGGACTCGGCGCCAGCCTCGCCGACGAGCTCAGTCTCGGATTCGATCTCGGACTCCTCCTCGGTCTGCAGACGAGGCGCCAAGACAGATGCCACCGTGGTGGCGAGGTCGTCGAGCAACGTGACACCCTCGGGAACGAAGATCGCCTCCAGGGCAAGCGTATCTCCGATGTTCAGCTCGCCGAGCTCGTGCACGATCGACTCGGGGATCGCCGTGGGGAGCGCTTCGATGTTCAACTCGCGCGTGAGCTGCTCGAGGATGCCGCCTTCCTTGACCCCCGGGGTGTCGTCCACCCCGGTGAGCTCCAGCGGCACGATCGCGTGGATCGGCTTGTCGAGACGCACGCGCAGCAGATCGACATGGGTCGTCTCGCCGCGCACAGGGTCGCGCTGAGCCTCCTTGAGCACGACGGGCGTCGCCTTGGAGCCATCGATGCTGAGATCGACGACTGCCCCCGAGCCCGCGAGGGCTACGCGCAGTTCGCGCGCGTCGACGCTGAAGCTGACTGGCTCGGAATCGCCACCGTAGAGCACCCCGGGAATGCGTCCACCGCGGCGCAGGCGCCGGGCGGAACGGGAGCCCTCGGGGTCGCGGCTTGCGACGTCGAGCTTGGTGGTGGCGGTAGCCATGAGGAGGCCGGGGACTTTAGCAATCCCCATTGATTAGGACCCGCCCGCCCGCCGCGCCCGCCGCCGGCACGCCGCCCACCATCCACCGGCCCGTCCCGTCGCGACTCGGCGGCCCCCTCAGCTCGAGACCGGCTGGCCGGATCGGCTTGATTGCCTAGAGCGTCTTTCAAATGAGCTTCGTGGCGGATGTTCATGGATCGCGAAGGGCTGGGATGTCGGGATCGCGAAGGGCTTGGATGTAGAACTCATCTTTTGAATGGTCTGTAGGACACCCCCCTTTTGCGAACCTGTATATAAAGATCAGATACCAAAATAAATCCCTCGGTTCCACAACAAGGGGTATCGAGACGTGTAGGCATTTTGAAAGGCCTTCTACGCGAGCCGACCGCGAGGCAGACCGCGGAGTCGGCCCGGGCGATTCAACAGTTACCTTCGTTCGGGATCGGTTTGCTGAGCACGAGCAGCGAGACCGAGATGCCCGTGAAGAAACTGCCCGTGCGCTTGACGGTGGCACACTGGACGACCGGAAGACGCCCGATCACGACCCATGCGACGCGCGTGTGACCGGTGGCCCCGGTGAGCGTGTACGCGGTAGCCGAGGTGAGCGAGACGATCTTGATCGAGCCGCCGTGACGTAGGTGTGTGGTATTCCACTTGACGTCGGACACACAATCGGGGATCGCGTGACAGCCGGGTAGTTGCGAGAAGAGCGCCCGTTCGTTTCCCGCGGTCTCCGCTTCCAAGGCGGCGAGCACATCGTCGCGTTCCACGTTCTCGGCAGAGAGGAACCGCGCCAGCATCCCGCTGAGGATGAGAAATACAACGAGCACGAGCAGGATCGGCACGATGTGCCTGCGACGCAGACGGCCGAAGAGGTTGCGCAGCGGCGTCGGGCGCGACGTGGGGGACGTAGGCCGCGATGTGGGGGAAGTGGGCCGCGACATGGGGGACGTAGGCCGCGACACGGGCGGCGTCGGCCGCGACGTGGATGGCGTCGGCCGCGGCATGGGGGCCGACGGCTCGGGCGGGCTCACGTTACCGAGCTCGCGGTAGCGATCGCGCACGGGCCCGCGCCACGCGGACGCACCGCCGCGAAGCGGAGCGCATCGACAGGGACGAGCCCACGATCACTGTGCCCGCTCAGAACAGCTGATTCTCGCCGCCGAACACTTCGCTGACGGAATCGTCGGTGAAGATGCGGCGGATCGAGTCGGTGAGCAGTTCGGCGCACGGGAGCACACGGATGTTGCTTGGATAATCTGCCCCGCCCCGTGCGGGGATCGTGTCGGTGACCACGATCTCCTTGAAGCCCGAGTCGGCAAGGTTCTCGAAGGCGTTGCCGGAGAAGACCGCGTGGGTAGCTGCCGCATAGACGCTTTTGGCGCCCGCGTCCAGGACTGTGCGCGCGGCAGCCTTGAGCGTGCCGGCCGTGTCGATCATGTCGTCGACGATCACCGCCGTCTTACCCTTCACATCGCCGATGACGTAGCCGATCTCCGCGACCTGCTGAGCGGGTCGCTCCTTGTCCAGAATCGCGAGCTCGGCGCCGATCTTGGAGGCGAAGCGCTTGTTGAGCTTGACGCGACCGGCATCGGGGGCGACGACTACGAGATCCGAGAGCCCGAGGTCGGAGAAATACTGGGTGAGCATGAAAAGCGCGGTCATGTGATCGACCGGCTTCTGGAAGAAGCCCTGGATCTGACCGGCGTGAAGGTCCATCGTCAGCACCCGGTCGGCCCCGGCGGCCTCGATCATGCGTGCCACCAAGCGTGCCGAGATCGGCTCACGGGGGGCGGACTTCTTGTCTTGCCGGGAATAGCCGAACCACGGAGTTACGGCGATCACACGGTGCGCGGAGGCGCCGACGGCCGCGTCGATCATGAACAGCAGCTCCATCAGCGAATCGTTCGCGGTGACCCCGGTCGTCGGGTTGCCGCACGTGGACTGCACGATGAACACGTCGGCGCCGCGAATCGACTCCTCGTAGCGGCAGTACACCTCGCCGTTGGAGAACGTTTTCAGCGTGACCGGGCCCACGTCGACGCCGAGCTTTGCCGAGATGTCGACAGCGAGCTGCGGGTTGGCGCGCCCGGAGAAGAGCATCAGACGCTTGTCGTAGTCGATCGGCAGGCTCGTCGGGGCCGCTTGCGTGCGCGTATCGATCACGCTCATCTCCTGCCGCAGTGTAGTGCGAGGCGACGACAAGCCACGCTATGACTCCCGCGCACCCGGCCGGCCCTCGCTGCCTTGCGGCGGATCTTCGCCCGCACCGGCCTGCCTTTCGCCCGCACCCGTCTGCTTGCTCCCCGAAATGGGGGGCGTGCCCGGAGCGGTGCCGTCGCGGGTGCGCCGCCGCGCATATCCCTCGAGGTTCTCCTGACGCGTCCGCGCCACGGCCAGGGCGCCGGGCGGAACGTCCTCGGTGACGACCGAGCCCGCGGCGGTGTAGGCATCGTCGCCGACCGTGACAGGGGCCACGAACGAAGTGTCCACCCCTCCCCGCACACCGCTGCCGATCTTGGTGCGATGCTTGGAATGACCGTCGTAGTTGGCGGTGATGGTGCCCGCACCGAGGTTCGTGCGCTCGCCTACGTCGGCGTCGCCTATATACGAAAGATGTGGGACCTTCGCCTCCTGGCCGATGTCGGAGTTCTTGATCTCGACGAACGTGCCCACCTTGGCGCTCGCGCGCAAGACGGCACCGGGGCGCAGGTAGGCGAACGGACCGACCGTCACGCCGGCGTGCAGCACCGCCTCGCAGAGCCACGACATCCGCACACTTGCGCTATCGCCGATTTGCGAGTCGATCGCCGTCGTGGCGGGCCCGACGACAGCACCGGCGCCGACGACCGTGGAGCCCTTCAAGGCAGTCCACGGCTCGATCACCGAATCCTGGCCGATCTCCACATCGACGTCGATGACGGTGGACCGCGGATCGACGATCGTGACGCCGGCGAGCATGTGGCGCTCCGCGATCGCGCGTTGCGCGCGCTCGCGCACCCGGGCGAGCGCGACGCGATCGTTGACGCCGAGCATCAGCCCCTCGTCCTCGACGACGTGGGCCGCAATCGGCTCGCCGTCTGCGCGCAACAAGTCGAGCGCTTGCGGTAGGTAGAGCTCGCCTTGCGCGTTTTCGGAGGTGAGTCGAGGCAGGGCCGCCAGCAGGGCGGAGCCGTCGAACACGTAGATACCGGAGTTCACCTCGCGGATCTGAAGCTCGGCCTCGGTGGCGTCACCCGGCTTCTTGGTCTCGACCACACGCGCTACAGAACCGCCCGAGTCGCGCACCACGCGGCCGTAGCCGCTGGGGTCCTCCAGCCGCGCCGTGGCCATCGTGGCGACGGACCCACCGCGCGTGTGCGCTTCGACCAGCTGCTCGATTGCCTGCGCGCTGACAAGCGGAACGTCCCCGCTCAGGATCACGACCGGCGCCTCGGGGTCGATCAGCTTCGCCGCAGCCCTGGTGGCGCCCCCCGTGCCGTCGGATTGTGGTTGCACGACCAGCTCGACCCCCTCTGGCAGCACCGCCTGCAGAGCTCGCGCCGGTGAATCGACAACCACGACGCGGGCTGCGCCCGCGGCTTGCGCTGCTCGGACCGGCCACAGCACCATCGGGATGCCACACAGCTCGTGCAGCACCTTGGGGGTGCTGGAGCGCATACGCGTTCCCTGACCGGCAGCCAGGATCAGAACTGTGGGAGCGACCATAGGGCAGACTTTAGATGGCGCGCGCGGGCCGACAACGCGCGAGCTCGACTGTACGCGTTCACGACTTGCACCCGGGCGATCGGCGTCGGCGACCATGAAGCTCGCAACCGACGCTGAGCTGGGGAGCCTGGACTCGAACCAGGACTTGAAGAGTCAAAGTCTCCCGGGCTGCCATTACCCCACTCCCCAAACGGACGATCGCGTGCTCGGATGATGGCATCTAGGAGCGACGCGGGACACGCCCGCCGCGAGCGCCGTCCTCGGACGCCGGCCCGCGTGCCGAGGAGATGCCGAGCACACGCATCGCCTTCAGGCCGAGGCTCAACTTCTCGCGACCGTCGCTGGAGCTGACGTCCAGGCCGGTCAGCTCTCGCACGCGCTCCAGACGGTAGTAGACCGTGTGCCTGTGGGTGAACAGGCGCTGTGCCGTGCCGGCGACGTTGCCGTCGGCCTCGAGGAACGTCTCGAGCGTCTGCAGCAGGTCGGTCTCGTACTGCTCGTCGTAGGCCACGAGCGGCTCGACGGTCTCGGCGTAAAAGCGCTGCAGCTCGCTCGGGTTCTCGCTCATCGCACTGAGCAGCAGGCGATAGGCTCCGGTCTGCTCGAAGGCGAGCACCCCCTCCTGCGAGCCCCCCTCGGCGACATTCGCGGCCAGCAGCGCCTCGCCGGCCGCACGCGAGAGCTCGCCCGGGTCCTCGGCGATGCGGCTGCGTCCCAGTGCGAACGTGTAGCCCGACAGGGCGCTTTCCATCTCGCGCAAGACTCCTTCGGCGGCACGAGCCGCGGCCGGCTCCTCGCCGCCGGGGACCAGCAGCAGAATCTCCACACCGGCCGCTCCGTCGCGCTCCGAGAGGGCGGCGATCGAGCGACCGACCACCGCGCGCGCACCACGCTCCGCCACAGCCCGTGCACGCGCACGCCAACCCTCCTCGGTGGGCACCTGGGGATGCGCCCGAGCGACGATCACGCTCGCCCCGTCCTTCAGCTCCAGCGACAGCTCGGCGGCGCGCACGAGCAACTCCTCGCGCGGTATCGGCGCGCGTCCCAGCGCCACTCGCAGGAAGTCGGCGGCGGCGCTCTCCGAGGCCAAATCGGGCGCACGTACTCGCTCTACCTCGGAGGCGATCATCGTCACCAGCAGCCTGCGCACGAGCGGGCTCGGGTCGGTGCGGGCGCGCATGTGCAGCGATCCGACAACGGCGTCGGCCACCCGCAGCGGCAGGCTCGTGACATCCTCGCCACCGGCGAGCAGCGAGCGCTCGTCGGCGCTCGAGCGTGCGGCCACTGCGATTGTCGCGCCGGCGGCGTCCGTCACCGCGAGGCTCGCGTCGAGGGCGCGCGAAGCGGCTCGCACGACCTCGGGCAGACCCGCCCCCGACTCGACCGCCTCGGTGACGGCGTCCAGCCCGACTAGCTCGGACATGCTCTCAGCCCCAGAGATAGACGGCTAGGAGCGCCGCGAGCACGCCGGCGCCGACGAACACGCCGAGCACGTACAGCGACAGGACTGTGGCGGCCATTCGCTCCCACACGCGCGAATAGGAGCCCCATGCCGGCACGAGGATCAGGCCGACGTACAAGGCCAGCCCGAACACGCCGGCGCATACGGCTACGAGGTCTGTGATGTCGGTCGTGCTCACGGAAATCGCATTGTTACGTACCGAGAGGCTGTACGCGCCCGAAATCGGCGTCCACGGATACGGCGGCGATCGCGGCCGGCTCACGCCCCGCCAGGTCGGCGACTGCGCGCCGCGCGCGGGCCTCGCCGTTCGAGCGCGCAAACAGCCCCACCACGGTCGGGCCGGAGCCGCTCACGAACGCCACCTCCGCACCGGCCCCCATGGCCTGTTCGAGCGACTGCTCAATCTCCGGATACAGCCTTTCGGCGGCAACTTGTAGATCGTTGTGCAACAGCTCCGCCCCGGCGGGGAGCGCGGCGCCCAGCTCGAATGCGTGGCGCAACGCTTCGCGTCTTTCCCGCAGATCGGAAGCGTCGCGCGCTTCTTCAGCGTCGCGCGCTCTCCCCGTGGCGGGGTCCGCCGCCACGAGACGATCCGCCTCGGCGTATACGTCTGCCGTGGAGAGGCCGCCCGCCTGCGCCAAAACCAGCACGCCCAATGGCGAGAAGGGATCGGGGAGGACCTCGAGCAGCTCCCCGGCACCGCTCGCCAGCCGGCGCCCGGGTGCCACTTGCGCGGGCACGTCGGCGCCCAGCTGCGCCGCGAGCACGCCCAACAAATCCTCGTCACCCAAGCCCGAGGCCGCTGTGGCCAGGCGCAGGGCGGCGGCTGCGTCAGCCGACCCTCCACCCAGTCCGGCGGCGACAGGGATGCGCTTGTCGATCCTGAGCAGCAACGGGCTCGCATCCCACCCGGTGGCCGCACGGAACAGCTGGAGAGCGCGCCAGGCCAGGTTCTCCTCGGCCACGCCCGGGCACAGGACCTCGTCGCACTCGACCCCGGGCGCCGCCAGTTCCAGTGTGAGCTCGTCGGCAAGCGAGATCGACTGCATCGCGCTCGCCAGCTCGTGGCGCCCGTCGGGACGCTTCGGCCCTACGAACAGACCCAGGTTGATCTTCGCGGGCGCCAGCGCACGCAGAGGGAGCGCCAGGACGCGGCCCGTCATCGGCCGGCCACGCGCGACCGCACGAACCGCACGCTCGACGACACGCTGGACCGCACAAACGGCACGCTCGGCACGTGCGACCGCGCGAACGGCACGTGCGACCAGCGAGGCATGTGCGACGACCAGTGGGAATGACGCGATGGAGGCGTCATAGCTCGAGCGCCTTGGCCAGCTCGACGAACTCGTGCGGAGCCAGGCGTTCGGCGCGCTCGTCGGCTGGGTGCCCGAGCTCCACCAATGCCGCTCGGATGTCCTCGCGCGAGCGCTGCGTCCCCGAGAGCACCAGCGATCTCGCGAGCGCCTTGCGCCGGTGCGCGAAAGCACCGCCGACGAGCTTGCGCACCGCCGGCGTCGGCGCAGCAGCGGTACGAACGATCTTCACCAACACCGAGTCCACGTTTGGCACCGGGCGAAACACTGTCCGCGGGATCGCCCTGACCACTTTCACCTCGCCTGCCAGCTGCGCGAGTACCGAGCTGACGCCATACGCGCCGCTACCAGGCGCCGCGGCCAGTCGTTCGCCTACCTCGCGCTGCACCATCACCAGCCACGACGCCACATCTTCGAGCTCCTCGACCGTGCGCAGGAGGACACCGGCGGCGATCCCGTAAGGCAAGTTGGCCACCATCTTGGTCGGCTTCGGGCGCATAGCGGAAAGGTCGATGCGCATCGCGTCTCCCCACCACAACAAGACGTTGTCGAATTCCGCAACGCTGCCCTCGAGCGCACCACGCAAGCGCTCGTCGAGCTCTACAACGTGCAACTTGCTCACACTCGGCGCGAGATACGCCGACAGAACCCCCTCGCCCCCTCCGATCTCCAGGACCACGTCGTCCGCCGACAGCTCCGCCTCGCGGCCTATCACCTCCAGGATGTTGGGGTCGCGCAGAAAGTTCTGTCCCAGCTCTCTGGTGCGTCGACTGGCCCTGCCTGGCGTGTGCCCTTTGGGGTTGTCCCCAGTACGGGTGGCCCTGCCCCCCGCGCGAGGAGTCACCATCCGAAGACGCGCTCGGCGTTGCGCTCCACGAGCGAATCCAACTCGGCTGTGGACACGCCACGCAGCTCCGCGATGAACGCGGCGGTGTGCGCCACGAATGCCGGCTGGTTGCGCTGCTTGCGCACCACTTGCGGCGTGAGATACGGCGCGTCGGTCTCGACCAGCAAGCGCTCCGCGGGTACCTCGCGCGCTGCCTCCGCCAGGTCCGCGGCGCTTTTGTATGTCACGTTGCCGGCGAAAGAGATCATGTAACCGCGCTCGACGCACTCCTCCAGGCGATCGGGCATCGAGAAGCAGTGGATCACGACGCTCAATCCCGCCGCCTCGGACGCGAGCTGTGCGAGGGTATCGTCGTCGGCGTTTCTGGTATGGATCGTGAGCGGCGTGCCTGTGGTTCGGGCCAGCTCTATTTGGGCAGAGAAGGCGCGCTTCTGATCCTCCTTCGGCGCATCTTCGCGGTAATAGTCGAGGCCCGTCTCGCCGATCGCGACGCAGCGCGGATGCGCGGCCAGCGCTTGCAGCTCGGCCAGATCGGCGCCGTCGAAGCCGCGCGCTTCGTTGGGATGGCGACCGATGGCGGCGAACACCTGAGGGAATGCCTCGGCCGCGGCAAGGGCAGCACGGCAAGAGGCGCCGTTGGTGCCCACGGTCAGCATGCGCGTGAGCCCGGCCGCCACCGCCCGCTCGACCAGCTCGGCGTCGGGCTCCTCACATAGATATAGATGGGTGTGGCTGTCGATCACGCTCTGCTCATCGCCAGTTGGCTCGGCATCGACGTCTCTCGCTCATGCCCGCGCTGTGGGGGGAACCGACTCCTGCGCGTCCTTCTTGGGAAACAGCGGCTCGAGCTTCTCCACCTGCCTGACCTTCCCCTCGCCGAAGCCGGCGCCGGCGAGCGAGAGACCGGGGGCGTCCAGCGCAATCAGCAACCGTTCGGTGGCATCGGGGATGTAGGGGTACAAGAGCACCGAGACCACTAGCAAGCCCTCCGCCAGCGTGCGCAAGACGCGGTCTAGATCTTCGCTTCGCCCCGGGTCCTTGGCCAGCTGCCACGGCGCCTGCTCCTCCACATAACGGTTCAGGCGACGCACACGCTGCCAAATCTCATCGAGCGCATTCGTGAGGTCGACCCGATCGAGCAGCTCCACGACGCGCTCGGGCAAACCGGCGAAATCTTCATGAAGCAGTCCATCCGGGGGGCCCCCGTCCACGACGCCATCGCGGTAGCGCACGATCATCGCGATGCTGCGACTCGCGAGGTTGCCGTAATCGTTGGCCAGCTCGCTCTCGTAGCGTTGCTCGCAGGCGGCCGTCGACACCGACCCGTCCTGGCCAAATGGCACATCTCGCAACAGGTAGAAGCGCAGCGCATCCGAGCCCAGGCGGTCGATCACGGCGAACGGGTCGAGCACGTTGCCGAGCGACTTGCTCATCTTCTCGCCGTCCATCAACAGGTAGCCGTGTACGAACACCTTGCGTGGAAGCTCGATCTCGGCGGCCATCAGGAGCGCCGGCCAGTAAACCGTGTGGAAGCGCAAGATTTCCTTGGCGATCAAGTGCACGTCGGCGGGCCAGAAGGTGTCGGTAAGGGTGTCCGCAGACGACTGCCCCATGCGCGCGGTGGGGGCGGTCCGGCTCTCGTGCACACCCACCTCGGCCGCATCGATCTCAGCTCCATCTGCCACCGCCCTGACCGGTCCGGGCGCAGGCGCATAGGCGAGTGCCGAGTAGTAGTTGAGCAACGCGTCGAACCACACGTAGAAGACGTGCTCGGGGTCCCACGGCACCGGCACTCCCCACGTCAGCTTGTGCCTTGTCAGCGGCACGTCGCGCAGACCTGACTTGATGAACGAAAGGGCCTCGTTGTAGCGTGTGCGCGGCGCGACGAAGTCCTCGTGCTCGGCGTAGAGACGTTCGAGCGGCTCCTGGAAGGAGGACAGCGCGAAGAAGTAATTGTCCTCCTGCTCGCGTGTCAGCTTCACATGGTGGATCGGGCACAGCTCGCCCGCGTCCACTTCGTTCTCGGCCTTGAAGTCCGCGCACTTGGGGCAGTACCAGCCCTCGTAGGTACCCATGTACACGTATCCGTTCTCGCGCACCTTGACGAGGATTTCCTGCACGACCCGCATGTGCTCGGGATCGGTCGTGCGGATGAAGAAGTCGTTGCTCGCCCCGATCCGTGGCGCCAACGCCCTGAAGCGCTCGGAGTTGCGATCGGCCAGCTCCTGGGGCTCCACGCCGAGCGCATGCGCAGCGTCGGCCACAGGCTCCCCGTGCTCGTCGGTCCCTGTTAGAAAGAACACGTCCTCGCCGCGCTGACGATGATGGCGGGCAAGC
>DATHNH010000175.1:0-5444 GCA_035486255.1 Solirubrobacteraceae bacterium
GCCAGCCGCGAGGGCGAGAAGTTCTTCTCCGACCCCACCGTCTACCTGGAGCGCTATCTACCCGACCCGCGCCACGTGGAGGTGCAGGTGCTGGCCGACCGCCACGGCAACGTGATCCACCTCGGCGAGCGCGACTGCTCGATTCAGCGCCGCCACCAGAAGGTGATCGAGGAGTCCCCGGCACCCGAATGGGTGGTGGACGAGGCGCTGCGCGAGCGCATCGGCAAGATCGGCGTCGAGGCCGCCCGGGCGGTCAACTACGTCGGCGCGGGCACGATCGAGGGCCTGCTCGCTCCAAAAGATGACGGCAGCGCCGAATACTTCTTCCTGGAGATGAACACACGCGTGCAGGTCGAGCACTGCGTAACCGAGATGACCACGGGCGTGGACATCGTCAAGGAAGGCATTCGCGCGGCAGCCGGCGAGCCGCTGGCCGTGCGCCAGGAGGACGTCGTTCTACGCGGACACGCGATCGAGTGCCGCATCAACGCCGAGGACGCCTCCAAGAACTTCGCACCGGCACCCGGGAAGATCGGCGCGTACTCGGAGCCCAAAGGTCCGGGCGTGCGCGTCGACTCAGGCGTTGGCGCGGGCGGGGAAGTCTCACCGATGTACGACCCGATGGTGGCCAAGCTGATCGTGTGGGACGCCGACCGCGAGCAGGCTACGTGGCGCATGTTGCGGGCACTCGATGAATACGAGATCGAGGGGCTGAAGACGTTGATCCCTTTCCACCAAGCGCTGCTGAAAACCGAGCAGTGGGCAAAAGGCGACACCTGCCGCGAGCTGCTCGAGGACAAGTCCTGGCTGAAGACGCTCGCGTTCGAGAAGCCCGCCCCCAAGGGGGATGAGGAAGATGAGCCGGAGAAGGTCGAGCAGAGCTACACGGTGGAGGTATCGGGCCAACGCTTCGACGTGAAGGTGCTCGGAGCGCCCTTCGCGGGCGGCGTGGCTGTCAACGGCTCGACCGGCCAGACCGCGCCAAAGCGCACCGCCCGGGCAAAGTCGGCCGGCGCCGGCGGTCCGGACACGCTCGAGTCGCCGCTGCAAGGCAACATGTGGAAGGTGCTCGTCAAACAAGGCGACACCGTCGTCGAGGGACAGATCCTTTGCATCATCGAGGCGATGAAGATGGAGAACGAGATCACCGCGCACAAGGCTGGGACGATCGCGGAGCTACCGATCGTCGAGGGCGAGCCGATCAACGCGGGCGCCCCGATCGCCACCATCAAGGGCGAGGCGTCGAGCGGCGAGAGCTGAGCCGGTCGACGCGGCGCGACAGAATCCCTGGCTCGCGACGCTCCCTGCAACGCCACGACAGCTCGCGAAGCTCCCGCACAAGCCAACCACGAAAGCTCGGAGGCCCTCAGATGTCAGCAGTGGACTACACCGCCGTCGCCGCCGGATTGAGCCAGGCAATTCCCTTCAACGTGCACCTGGGCTTGGACACGATCACGGTCTCTGAGGACCACGGCGTCGTGAGGCTGCCAGACGAGCAGCACCTGCGCAACCACGTCGGCTCGCTGCACGCGGGCGCATTGTTCGCTGCGGGCGAGGCCGCTTCCGGGGCTGCGTTCGTTGGCGCCTTCCTGGACATCATGGGCGAGATCACGCCGCTTGCCGAGTCGGCACAGATCGCCTACAAGAAGCTCGCCAAGGGCGAGATAACGGCGACGGCCCGTTTCGCCGAGGACCGCGACGCGCTCAAAGCCAAGCTGAGCGAGGAAGGGCGCATCCGTTTTCCCGTCGAGGTGGAGATGACCAACGCCGAGGGCACCGTCGTCGCCGAGATGACGGTCAACTGGTACGTACGCCGCAACGACGCCTGAAGCGGCTCGTCGCTGTCACATTCCGGCGACAAGCGCGCTGTTCTCCTCCAGCAACTCGAGCGCCTGACCGCCATCGAGCACAGGACCGTGACCAGGCACGACGTAGTCAGCCAATTCCACCAGCGGACGCAGGCGTCCCAACGTGGCGATGTATGCAGCCGTGGAGCCATCCACCTGGGGACTCTCCACCGTCGAGAGATAGTCCCCAACGACCAGCACCTTCGCCCAGTCCAGCCAAATGGCCATGCCGTCCTCGGTATGGCCGTCGGCTGGATGTAGCTGCAGCTCGCGTAGACCGATCTCACATTGGCCAGGCACGTCGAGCGCTTGGATCGAGCCCAGCATCAAGGGCCGGGGGCGTTCCACATAGAATTGCCTGTCGAAGGCGCGCAGCTCTCGCTGGGCCGCGCCCGGCTCTGCGCTCAACCGTCGCGCCGTCGAGGCGGCACAGCCGAGGGCCGCTTCGGGGAAGGCAAGGCGGGCGAGCAGATGATCCCAATCGGCGTGGGTCGCGAGCAAGCCGCTTGGAGCGGGAAAACCCGCCTGACCGATCAGCGCGGGCAGCGCATCGAGCTCCTCGGGCAGGATGGGCGAGTCGATCACGAACGCCTCGGCGGCGGGACCAGGCTCTCCGGCGATGTGGACCTCGACGGGATTGCCTGCGCCCTCCTGCGCTGTGCCGCGCACGATCACGCAATTGGTCTGCCAGATGGCGCTTGTGGCGAGCAGTACGTCGGGGTGCAACGAGACGACGCGCACTGTCGAAGTTCCCGGCCCTGATCCTGGAGCCCGGCTGGGATCCTCAGGCGATACCGAGCAACTTGGCTGCCTCGCGCAGGTTGGGCACTTCCGCCGTCGGCTTGCGCTGCGAGGAGTCGAGCGTCTGCTTGTTGCGGTTGACCCAGATCACCGGGATGCGCGCCTTGATGCACGGGGAGACGTCGGAATGATGAGAGGCGGCCACGTGCACCCAGCCCTTCTTGGAGCCAAGGCGCCGGGCGCACTCCACGAAGTGGGCCGGGTCGGGCTTGTAGGAGCGGACCTGCTGGGCGGTGACGACCAGGTCGAAATCCATCGGGATGTGGCGGCGGGTCTGGCCGAGCAGCTTGTCGTCGATGTTCGAGATGAGGCCGAGCTTGTGCTTCTTGGCGAGCTTGGTGAGCTGCGTGGGGGTCTCCTTGAACGGCTTCCAGCGCTGGACTGAGTCCGGTAGGAAGCCCGAGCGGGACGGTTCGAGTTTCCACTCCAGGCGATTGGCTATCTCGATCGCGGTACGACGCAGCACCTCGGCGTAGAGCTCGTAGGAGCCGGCCTCGATTTCCTGGGAGATCTCGTGGAAGAGGGGGATCAGGACGCCCCGATCGACCTCGAAGCCGTCGCGCTCGGCCTCCTTGGCGAACGCCTCGTAGATGCCCGTCTCCCAGTCGATCAGGGTTCCGTAGACGTCAAAGGTGACGAAGGTGATGTTCTTGGGAATAGGCATATGGGCGGGCATTATGCCTTGCCGGTCGTTCTCGGCGCGTTGCGCCACGTGTTTGTGAGTCCTTGGCGCGCGCGGCGGGCGCTTTCGGTTAGAGTCTCGCGCCGCATGGACCTACTCGAGTACCAAGGCAAGCAGCTGTTCGCCCGCCACGGGTTGGAGGTGTCCGACGGCAAGGCCGTGACCACCGTCGAGGACGCCGTGACGGCCGCCAACGAGGTCGGCTACCCGGTTGTCGTAAAGGCGCAGGTGTTGATCGGCGGGCGCGGCAAGGCCGGCGGCGTGAAGCTCGCGGCAGATGAGACCGAGGCCCGCGAGCATGCCCAGAACATCCTTGGGCTGGACATCAAGGGGCACATCGTACGCACGCTTTGGATCGAGCATGCGAGCGACATAGCGACCGAGTACTACGCCTCGGTGCTGCTCGACCGCTCCGCCAAGCAGCCGATGGTGATCTTCAGCGTCGAGGGCGGCGTTGAGATCGAGCAGGTGGCCGAGGAGAGCCCGGAGAAGCTCGTGCGCCATCACGTCGACGCGCTGAAGGGCTTGAGTCGCGAGGAGGCAGTCGAGATCGCCACCAAGGGTGGCGCCGACGCGGATGTGGTGGAGGGCGTGGCGGACGCGCTTGTCGCGCTGTACGACGTGTGGTTGAAGGAGGACGCCACGCTGGCGGAGATCAACCCGCTGATCGTCACCCCGGAGCGCAAGGTCAAGGCGCTCGACGCGAAGGTGTCGCTCGACGGCAACGCGCTCTACAGGCACCCGGATAACCAGGGACTGTCGGACAGCGAGAACGAAGACCCGATCGAGCGTAGGGCCAAGGAACAAGGCGTGCAGTACGTGGCGCTCGACGGCGACATCGGCATTCTCGGCAACGGTGCCGGCCTCGTGATGAGCACGCTCGACGTGGTAGCCCAAGCCGGTGGAGCGCCCGCGAACTTCCTCGACGCCGGCGGTGGCTCCGACGCCGCCAAGGTCAAGCAGGCGGTGGAGCTGATCCTCGCCAACGACGCCGTGAAAGCCGTCCTGTTCAACATCTTCGGCGGGATTACGCGTTGCGACGAGGTGGCCAACGGCTTGATCGCGGCCTTCGCCGATATCAAACCGAGCGTTCCGTTCGTGGTGCGCCTGGATGGCACCAACGACGTGCAGGGGCGAGAGCTGCTGCAGGAGGCGGCGCTGCCCAACGTGCACGCCGCCAGGACGATGAACGAGGCGGCTGAGAAGGTCGTGGCATTGGCGGCCGCGGCATGAGCGCTCATATCCTTTCCGGCCGCATCAGCGCCCATACCCTCTCCAGCCGTATGAGCGCCCATACCCTCTCCAGCCGTATGAGCGCCCAAATCCTTCCTAGGCGCATGAGGGCCCGTATCCTCCCCAGCCTCACCACATCCGCCGGGTCGCACACGCGACGGGTCCTCGAGCAGGGGGGTATGCGATGAGCGTGCTCGTCGACGAGAACACGCGCCTGGCCGTAGCCGGGATCACCGGCCGCGAGGGCTCTTTCCACACGCTCAACAACCGCAAGTACGGCACAAATGTCGTTGGCGGCGTCACCCCCGGCAAGGGCGGCCAGGACGTCGAGGGCATCCCGGTGTTCGACAGCTGGGAACAGGCTGCCCAAGAGGTACAACCAAACACAGCGATGATCTTCGTGCCTCCGCGCTTCGCTGCCGACTCGATCCTCGAGGCGGCAGCCGCCGGGGTGGAGCTCGTGATCGCGATCACCGAGGGGATACCCGCACACGACGAGCTACGGGTGTACAACACGCTGAAGCGCGACTTCACCGGAACACGTTTGATCGGCCCGAACTGCCCGGGAATCCTTTCCCCGGGCAAGGCCAATGTGGGGATAATCCCGGCCTCCTTCTTCAAAGAGGGCAACGTAGGGGTCGTGTCGCGCTCTGGCACGCTGACCTACCAGATCGGCAACGAGATCGCCCAGGCCGGCTTCGGCTGCAGCTCGATCGTGGGGATCGGCGGCGACCCGGTGCCCGGCTCGTCGTTCGTGGACATCATCGAGCTGTTCCAGGGCGATGAGCAGACCGAGCTGATCGTGCTCTCCGGTGAGATCGGGGGGACGGCCGAGGAGGAGGCCGCCGATTACATCGCCGAGCATGTGAGCAAGCCCGTGG
>DATHNH010000176.1:0-2440 GCA_035486255.1 Solirubrobacteraceae bacterium
CGAGTCTCTGTAGGGGGCTTATGGGGGCGAGTCTCCTCAGGGCGCTTGCGGAGATGAGTCTCCGCAGGGCGCTCCCTCCAGCGTGCGCGGGAGGCCGTCAAATTGCCCGACGCGCGGCTCCGCCAAGTCGAGGCGGGCGAGCGAGCGCAGGAAGCCGTTGGTCACGAACACGTGGATGCGAGACTGAGTAGCGTTGTACATGCGCTTGCCGAGCCGGGTAGCGATCGCTGGATGGAAGTTCGCCACTTCGACCTCCACGTGCAGACGCGCCTCCCCCGGCGCCATTGCCGGCAGTCTGCGCACCTCGATCTGCAGATGGCCATGCCCCCCGTGCCCGCTACGCGCTACCAGCAGCCCTCGCTTGATGCGCCAGCGCACAACCCCGTGCTTGTCGTCCATCTCATATTCGGGCGCATCGAATGTCAGTAGCTTCAAAGGACGTCCCAACAGCACCACTGTGCGTTCGGACTCGCTGTAGAGCACCCGGACGAGCCCAAGCGTGACGCGCGTCAGGTAGCGCCAGTAAGTGCGCGCCAGACGCTCAAGGCTGCTCGGCGTCCACAACTTGCGAAGCTCCGTGCGGGAAAGCGTCACATCCGCCGCTTGGACCGAGCGCATCGCGCCGCTCGACGGGTCTGTGGTCGTATGGTCCACGAGCTCTGACACCTGGGCGAGCTTCGGTAAGCGGCTCATCCGGCAAGGCTATCCGCGCACGAACAGCACTCCCTCGGCCGTTGATCGGAAGTGGGCCATGAAGTGGGACATGGGAAGCAAAACGACGGGCGAGCCGTCGATCGGCGCGCCTCGTGTCCTTCACTGGTGATATCAACCTCTTGTGAGAGACCAACCCGACCAATCATCTCGCTCCGACGCCACCGTCGAGCGCTTGGCTCGCGCCGCCCGCGCCGCCCAGCAGCTCTGTGACGTTCTCTGGGAGTCCTTGCAAGAGGAGCTGCGCGACCCGCAAGCCGAGCGCGTCAAGGGGCTCACCGAGCGGCTGGTAGAGGTGTCCTCCACTGTCGCCCTGCTGGCATCCGCGCCCACCGGTGCGAACGCGGCCGAGTCGAATTCCGACGTACGGGCAGACGTGCACACGGACAGCCGGCCGGACGCGCTCGGGCCAAGCGGCGCTACCGGCGCCAGGCCGGCGACAGGCAGCTCGCCGAGGGCAGACGCCCTCGACGCAAGACCGGCGAGCGAGGCGCCGGCCAATGCGGTCTCTGCCGCACCATCCGCCGAGCGTCGCAAACCACCCGCTCCTTCCCGTCCACAGACGCCGCCGTCCGTGGCGCTGCAGTCGATCCCGACAAGCGTCGGCGAGTACACGTTCACAAAGCTCGTCGACGAGCAGGAGCAGGAGCAGGAGCAGGAAGGCGAGGCGCAACCGCTCGCATCGGTGCAGCCGATCCAACCGGAGATCGAGATCAGGGACGTTCGCCGCGAAGAGGGCCCTTCCGCCTGGGTCTCATCTGTCGGTCGCCTGTTGGCTCGTCATGCCGAGGACGGTCTCCCGTTCGCGGTCCTGTTGGTCGAGATCGTGGACGTCGCTCACCTGGAGCGCTCCGAGACTCCGCACGACCTGCACGGTCTCGTAGCCCGAGTCGAGAGTGCGCTAGGCAGCGGCATGCGCGCGACCGACCGACTCTCGCGTGAGACGCTCGGTCGCTATTGGCTGGTCGCGCCGGAGACCAATGGCACCGGAGCGCGAATGCTCGCAGAGCGTCTCGCACGCCTGGTGCGCACCTCCGCCACTCACCGCAACGTCCCGATGGAGGTCGCGATCGGGATAGCCGTCTGTCCCGACGATGGCATCGAGGCCCCCGCGCTTGCCGCCCGTGCCGATCTTGGCGTCTACTCGGCACGGGCGACCGGCCGTTCGATCGCGCACACAGATCCGCCTGCGGCCAGCTGACTGCGGGCGCTCGATCGCGCGCATCGATCCGCCTGCGGCCAGCTGGACTGCGGGCGCTCGATCGCGCATCGATCCACCCTACGGCCAACTGACTCCCGGGCGCTCGATCGCATACATCGATCTCCCATGGCCGGGTCGATTCGCAGCAATCCGTCCGCCTCGACTGTGGTGACTGGCAGCGTGGCCGTGGTGAGCCGTGGCTCAGGCCGCGGAGGTTCCGCCGCTGGCGCCCGCTTCAGGGCTCGGCTGCACTTCAGCGGGAACGCCCAGTAGCGGGTCATTCGGAGCCTGCCCCACGACCTTCGTCTTGACACGCACCGTTTCGCTGATCGTCAGGGCGCTTGCGGCCCCCTTCGTGAGATCCCAGGTGGCGCTATTCGCGTACGGCCCACGATCGATCACGGGTATGGTCAGACGGTGCCCCTTGTAGTTGACGAGCACGAGCGTCCCGCAAGGCAAAGTCCTCGATGCAACGCCCACGATGACTGGGCTCATCGTCTGTCCGCAGGCTGTCTTCTGGCCGTAGAA
>DATHNH010000177.1:0-4314 GCA_035486255.1 Solirubrobacteraceae bacterium
CTCCGAGCGGCTGCACTTCTCGACCGACCTCAGCCAAGCGCTCGAGCATAGCCGGCTGCTGTTCGTCGCCGTCGGTACGCCGCCGACGTACTCGGGCGACGCCGATCTCTCGGCGGTACATGCGGTCGTAGACGCGATCCCCGCCTCCCACGACCACGCGCTCGTGATGAAGTCGACCGTCCCCTGCGGAACGGGCGCCGCCATCCAGCGTGTCCTCGGCGAGCGCGGCAAGGATGGCCTGCGCTACGTATCCTGCCCCGAGTTCCTCAAGGAGGGCTCGGCGGTCGAGGACTTCATGCACCCCGATCGCGTCGTGGTCGGCGACAACGGCGACTGGGCGGGCGATGCCGTCGTCGAGCTCTACGAGCCTCTCGGGGCTCCACTCGTGCGCACGGATATCGCCAGCGCCGAGATGGTCAAGCTCGCCTCCAACGCCTTCCTTGCCACGAAGATCTCCTTCATCAACGAGATAGCCAACGTCTGCGAGGAGACAAGCGCCGACGTCGTCGAGGTGGCGCGGGGCATGGGCCTGGACGAGCGGATCGGGCCGAAGTTCCTGCAGGCCGGCATCGGCTTCGGGGGTAGCTGCTTTCCCAAGGACGTCAATGCGCTCAAGCAGCTGGCCGGCAATTCCGGCTATCACTTCCAGCTGCTCACGGCGGTGATCGAGGTCAACGAGCTGCAGAAGCGCCGCGTTATCGCCAAGCTCCAGAAGCACCTGGGGGGGTTGGTCGGCAAGCACGTGGCGCTATTGGGCCTGGCTTTCAAGCCGAACACCGACGACATGCGCGAGGCGTCCTCGCTGGTGCTCTCGGCACGACTGAACGCCGATGGCGCGATCGTCAGCGCGTACGATCCGATCGCCGAGAGCGAGGCGCGCACTTTGATAAGCGGCCTTCGCTTCGCCGAATCCGCTATGGATGCGGTTACGGATGCCGATGCGGTTGTGCTTGTCACGGAGTGGCCCGAGTTCCTGGAGCTCGATTGGTCCGAGGTCGCCACGGCGATGAGCGGCAATCTCGTGATCGACGGCCGCAATGCGCTCGATCCCGCAGCGGTGCGCGGGGCCGGGCTCGTCTATGAGGGGATCGGCAGGGGCTGATGGCGCCACGGCGTGAGGACTTGGCAGGCGGAGTTGTGTCGTTGCGGGGAGGGGTGCTCACGCGCGAGCATGCGGGGGGGCTGCGACCCGCTCCGGGGGATCTGGCATGTTGGCCCGTGTGTAGGCCAAGGGGGGCCCCTGCGTGCGCGCGCGGCAAGCGATCTGGAGGATTGCCATGCAAGCGGTGATCCTCGTCGGGGGCGAGGGGACGCGCCTGCGTCCGCTCACCTCCACCGTCCCCAAGCCCGTAGTCCCGCTCGTCGATCGCCCATTCATCTCTTTCATGCTCGAGTGGCTGTGCTCGCATGGAATCGACGACGTGATCATGTCCTGCGGGTTTCTGGCAACGAGCGTTCGCAACGTGCTTGGCGACGGCTCGGCCTACGGAATCAGGCTGCGCTTCGTCGAGGAGCCCGACCCGCGCGGCACCGCCGGCGCCTTGAAGTTCGCCGAGTCGATGCTCGACGAGCGCTTCCTGATGCTGAACGGGGACGTGCTCACCGACATCGACCTGACCGAGCAGATCGCCCAGCACATGCGCACGGGAGCCGTGGCGACATTGGCGCTCGTCCCGGTCGAGGACCCAAGCGCCTATGGGCTGGTCCATCTGGAGGACGATCGCGCGGTCAGGGAGTTCGTGGAGAAGCCCAGCTCCGATCGCATCGACACGAACCTGATCAGCGCCGGCGCCTACGTGCTCGAGCGCTCGATCCTGGATCTCGTGCCGCCGGGACGCAACGTCTCGATCGAGCGCGAAGTGTGGCCGCGGCTCGTCGGAGCGGGGTTGTACGGCTTTCCCTCGCAGAGCTATTGGCTTGATATAGGAACGCCCGCGCGCTACCTGCAGGGCACGTTCGACATCCTCGAGGGCAACGTTCACACGTCTGTGCACGAGCGGCTGGGCAGGAGCTATCTGGCGGTCTCCGACAGCGCGCAGATCCTCGGCCGGGCGATCCCGCCGGCTGTGATCGAGTCGGGAGCCTGTGTCGCCGACGGCGCGCACGTCGGCAGTCTCGTGGTGCTCGGCAACGACGTGAAGATCGGCGCCGGCTCCACCGTCGAGCGCGCGGTGATCCTGAACGGCAGCGAGATAGGCGAGAATTGCACGCTGCGCAATTGCATCGTGGCGGCGGGCTGTCAGATCGGCGACGGCACCCATATCCAAGGGGGCGCCGTGCTCGGTGAGGGAGTCACCATCGGAGCGGATAACACGATCGCCGGCGGCGCGCGAATCTTCCCCGGTGTGACACTCCCCGACGGCGCCATCAAGTTCTAGTGTCCCGCCTCCCAAGCGACACCGCGCCCGGTCGGGTCCACCGCGCCCGGTATCCTGGCGCGAGCCTCACGGTCCCACCCTCGATAGGAGACGAGCAATGAGCCAAGGCGGCGGCGCTGCCACACCGACCACCGACGTGCTCTCGCGCGAGGCGATCGCTCGCGTGGACTCCTCCGGCCAGCTCGGGGATGTGCTTGCCCTGCCGGAGCACCTGCGCGACGGCTTGTGGCGAGTGGAGTCGGCGATCATGGCCGAGTGGGACACCCCCGCGGGTCTCGTCGTGGCCGGTATGGGCGGGTCGGCGATCGGCGGCGCCCTGGCACGAGCCGCGCTGGGCGATCATGCATCGAGGCCGATCTTCGTGACGCGCGCGTACGGCC
Organism: Solirubrobacteraceae bacterium; assembly: GCA_035486255.1. Taxonomy (GTDB): domain Bacteria; phylum Actinomycetota; class Thermoleophilia; order Solirubrobacterales; family Solirubrobacteraceae; genus Palsa-744. The sequence goes on from DATHNH010000177.1 coordinate 2,759, forward strand.
TGCCGCCGTGGACCACCCCGGAGACGACCGTGCTTTGCGCCAGCTACTCGGGCAACACCGAGGAGACGCTCGCTTGCTACGAGTCAGCCGGTGCGCTTGGCGCTCAACGTGTGGTGGTCACCACCGGAGGGCGCCTCGGCGAGCTGGCGCGCGCCGACGGCGTACCCGTGATCCCGCTGCCCGGCGGCTTCCAGCCGCGGGCGGCCGTGGCCTATATGACGGTGGCAGCACTCGAGGTGGCGGCTTTGTGCGGCGCCGGCCCGCGCCTGACCTCGGAGATCGACGTCGCGGCCTCCCACACCGAGCAGCTTGTCGCCGAGTGGGGTCCCGACGCTCCCGAGGACTCGCTTGCCAAGCAGACGGCGCGCGGCTTGCTCGGCACCGCGCCGGTAATCGCCGGCGCGGGGCTCACGATCCCGATCGCCTATCGCTGGAAGACCCAGATCAACGAGAACTCCAAGCAGCCGGCATTCGCGCACGAGCTACCCGAGCTCGACCACAACGAGCTGGAGGGCTGGGAGGGAGCGTTGGACGTCGGTCGCTTCTCGGCGGTGTTCCTCGACGATTCCGATGCGCACCCGCGCGTCAAGGAGCGTATGGACCTGACCGAGAAGCTGATCGCCGGCAGCGCCTCGGCCAGCTTCCGCTTGGAGACGCGCGGTCAGACCACGATCGAGCGCGTCATCTCGCTGGTCTTGCTCGGGGATCTCGTATCGATCTACCTGGCCACGCTGCGAGGCGTCGATCCCGGCCCTGTGAAGTTGATCGAGCAGCTGAAGGCCGAGCTGGTCGAGCGCTGACTCTGACTGGGAACCTGTCAGGTTCTCTAAACCTTGACATGGTCGTGATAAGGTCTGCGGCATGCAGACTGTGCAGACCATTGACGCTGATGCTCTGACGATCAACGAGGCGGCCGAGACGACCGGGTGGTCAGCTCGGATGCTGCGCTACATCGAGAGCATCGGCCTCGTCGAGCCCGGTCGTTCCGGCTCGGGATATCGACTGTACGGTCCGGCCGAGCTACAGCGTTTGAGCACGCTGCGAGAGTTGCTCGAGGAGCGGGGACTGGAGCTCGGCGAGGTTGGCTTTGCGCTGAGGCTCGAGCGCGATCCCCAGCTGCGCGAGGCGATCGACTCGTGGCTTGCCGCCGAGCCGGCCCGTCCCGAGCATGTCAGCGCGGCTGACTGGCTGCGCTTCGAGCAGGAAAAGCACCAACGGCTGCTATTCGCCGTCTCGAGGGCATCTCTCGCCGATGCCGACGCGCCTCCCAAGGCCACGAGGTCACTCGCTACAACCGCCAAGCCACACACGACCACGGAGATCGCATGACACCCACCGCAACGCTGACCGACACCGACTTCAAGGTCGCCGACCTATCGCTTGCCGAGTTCGGACGTAAGGAGATCACGCTGGCCGAGCACGAGATGCCCGGCCTGATGTCGATTCGCCGCGAGTATGCAGAGGCTCAGCCGCTCGCGGGAGCGCGCATAACGGGTTCGCTGCATATGACGATCCAGACCGCTGTCCTGATCGAGACGCTCACCTCGCTCGGAGCT
>DATHNH010000178.1:0-14328 GCA_035486255.1 Solirubrobacteraceae bacterium
GGCGAAGAGGTGCCGGCGGAACTGCAGAAGCAGTTCGACGAAGCCGACGAGCGCCTGTTCAAAAACGTCCGCGCGATCTTCGGCGGAAACGTGCGCCACGCCGTCAGCGGCGCAGCCCCGATAGCCAAGGAGATCCTCGAATTCTTCTGGGCCGCCGGCGTACCGGTGCTCGAGGGCTACGGCATGACCGAGACCGCCACCGCCGCCACAGTGTGCACGGTCGAGGACCACAGGTTTGGGACGGTGGGCAAACCGTTCCCAGGCGTGGAGATCAGAATCGCCGACGACGGCGAGGTCCTCATCAAGGGACCCAACATCTTCCAGGGCTACCACAACAATGCCGAAGCGAGCTTCGGCTCGATCGACCAAGGATGGCTGCACACCGGCGACCTCGGCACGCTCGACGAGGACGGATTCCTGTCGATCACCGGTCGCAAGAAGGACATCATCATCACCGCCGGCGGCAAGAACATCACCCCGGCGAACCTCGAGAACGACCTCAAGCAGTGCCGTTGGATCTCACAAGCGGTGATGCACGGCGATCAGCGTCCCTATCCGGTGGTGCTGATCACGCTCGACGAGGAAGAGATAGCGACGTATGCGCGCGAGCACAACTTGCCCGAGGACACGGCGCGGCTGTGCGAGGAGTCCTCGGTCCGGGAGATGATCGGCGAGCAGGTCGAGCACGCCAACCGTCGCTACGCGCCCGTCGAGCAGGTCAAGCGCTTTGCGATCCTTCCCCACGACTTGACGCAGGAGACGGGCGAGCTCACGCCCACGCTGAAGGTGAAGCGAAACGTGGTGGCCGAGAAGTACGCCAAGGTGCTCGACGCGCTGTATGCGAGCTGATCGGGTATTAGCTGCGAACATACGTCGAGACTATGCGCACCGATCCCTCTGAGACCGGCGGCCTGTTCGTCGGACGCCGACCGGGCACCGCCCCGACGCGCTTCCGTGCGCTGCCGCAACGCGGTAGCAGCTCCAGGCAGCGAATCGACAATACGCTTGCCAAGCTCCTGCTCGCGGGAATGGTCGTGGGCAGCCTGCTTTGTTGGGGGCCGATACCGCTTGCTTGTCTGTGGTTGAGCGCCCAGGCCAACTACCTCACCGGAAGCGTATCCTTCGGAGTGCTGATAGCGCTCGTGGCTTTGTTCGTACTGCTGTTTGGCACACTGATGATCCTGAGGCGCCTGGACAACGCATGGATCCTCGTGCGCAGAGCCGCCGGTCACGACCAGCGCGCGGGAGCTCTCCCTCGCATTTTCGGTGCGACGGCCATGGCGTGCGCGCTGGCCTTCTCTTTCTGGTTCGTCGTGATCCACGGGCCCGGCTCGAGCACGATGCCCGGAAACAAGCCCTAACAGGCGCATGGGCCTGCTCGACTACTACAAGCAGTTCGAGGGGATGTCCGAGGAGGAGGTGAACAGCGAGCTGCGCGAGGAGGCCGCGGAGCGCAAGCGCAAGGCGCTCACGCGCGTTGAGACGCTGGACCTCTCGCAGACGACCTGGTCGGATCTGCCCCACCCCGACGTGGTGAGCGCGATCACCTTCGTGGCCAGGCGCGGGATGCAGCGCTACCCGCACATGCGTGGGTCGCAGTTGCGCACACGGCTCGCACAGCGCCACTCTGTCGACCAGGCAAGGGTGATCATCGGAAACGGCGCGGCCGAGTTGCTGAGCGCCGCAACGCGGGCCCTGATCGAGCCGGGCCAGGAGCTGATCACCTCGTGGCCGTCATATCCGCTCTTCCCGATCATGGCGCGCCGCGCTCACGGACGCGCGATACCGGTCACCGGCGGCGTCGACGCGTTGCTGGAGGCGGTTGGGGAGAGCACGCGGGTCATAGCGCTCGCCAGTCCCAACGACCCGACCGGTGAGCTGCTGAAGACGAGCGAGCTGGAGCGATTGCTCTCAGCCCTGCCGGAAGGTGTGGGCGTGCTGCTCGACGAGTCGCTGATCGAGTTCGCCGACGCCCAGCCGATCGACTCCTCCTTGGCATTGCTCGAGGACCATCCGCGTCTACTCGTGTTCCGCAGCTTCTCCAAGGCCTGGGGACTCGCGGGCCTCCGCTGCGGCTATGCGCTCGGTGGCCCGGGCTCGGAGGACCTGCTCGCCGAGCTCGAACCCGATCTGGGCGTAAGCGAGATTTCCCAGGCGGGAGCGCTCGAGTCGCTGCGCTCCTGTGCGGACCTGCTCGCCAAGCGGGTACGACGGATAGCCAAGGAGCGCGTGGAGCTCGGTACCGCCTTGCGCCAGCGCGACTTCGACGTGTCAGACAGTCAGGCCAACTTCCTGTGGGTCGCCCACCCAAGCCTCGATGGCGGCGAGCTCGCCGCACGTCTAGCTCGTGCGGGCATTCTCGTGGCGGCCGGCGACGCGCTCGGCGAGCCGCGTCACGTGCGCATCGCAATCCGCGACGAGGCGGCCTCGACGCGCCTGCTGAATGCGATCGACCGCGCCCTCGCCTGAGCAGCACACTCACTCGACACGAGCGGCGATGGATGGTTTGGATTTGTCGTTCTTGCGGTAGACCAACGCGATCGCCCGCAAACGGCGGAGATTCCAGGGCGGGCGTGCCCTGCGTCACGATGACGCGGAGCGCACTACCCGGTGGAACCCGACTGGCGCAACAGCGCACCGGTGGTGCCTTCGAGGATTTTGCGCCATGCCCCCACCTCCTCTTCCTCGGCTTCGAAATGTCGGACCACTTTGCGCACCCGCCGCTCTGATATCTCGATGCCGTGACGCGCCCAAATCTCTTGGTAGCGCTCGTATTCGTCGAGCAGGTGGTAAGTCACCGACTGGAAGCCGTGACGCGCTATCGCGATACGCGAGGAGAAGCTCATGATGGATGTCTCGAACATGAGCTCGTCGGTCGGCTCTGGCTCGATCAGGACGATGTCCACACCGGGATAGCGCTCCTCCCACATGCTCGCAAGCTCGTGCAGGCGACGGTGACCGAGCAGCTTGAAGGCCTGATACCCGATCTTGGAGAAGCCCATGTCGGAGATGCGCCGCGCGGGCGGACCTTCGTGGCCGTCCGCGCCGGCGTCATTGACGAACGGGACGATCGGGTTGATCACGATCACCAGGTCTGCGCCCGCCTCGACGGCAATGTCCAGGTTCGTGGTGGAGACGATCCCTCCATCGATCAGCTCGCGGTCGCCGACCTTCACCGGGGCGTAGACCATCGGCAGCGCGCCCGACGCGCGTACCGCGGTGGAGATCGGTACATCGTCGAAGCCGTCGGCACCGAACACGACTCGCTCGCAGGAATCGAGATCGGTGGCTACCAGATACAGCTCGTGCTCGAGCGCACGGAAGTCGTCGTGGCGGCCGTCCTCTTCGAGCACCCGGCGCAGATAGCGCTCGATCCCCTCGCCCGTATAGGCACCGCTCGGCAAGACCTCGGCCAGGCCGAGCAGGATGTCGATCAAAGACACCTGACCGAGCTGAGGAAGCAGCTGACGCGCAAGCGACGCCATCCGCAGCGGAAGGCGCACGCCGGTGCGCGCAAGCTCGGGTAGGTTCAGACGCAGGAGATCGCCGAGATTGATGTCCCTGAAGGCCTGAGGGCCCTGATGAGTCACGACCCTCATCATCTCCTCGGGAGTGACCCCGTTGGCGCACAGAGACGCCACGAACGCGCCCGCCGAAGTCCCCACGTAGACGTCGAACTGGTTGATCGTACGGTTCGCTGCGAGCAGGTCCAGCGCGCGCAGTGCACCGATCTCGTACACGCCGCCGGTGAAACCGCCACCGCCCAGCACTAGAGCGGTCTTATCGCGTCGCGGCCCGCTGCGCTTGGATGTTCTGGGGGGAGCGCTCCGCTTGGAGGGCGCACGTGTTCTAGGCCCCGAGGTCCCCTTGGCGACTGCTTTCAAGTTGACAACTTCGCCCATGGATACCTGATTGTACGTACTGTTGCGTGGTAAACCCCGACCCTGACGGCTCGCGAGCAAGCCCACTCTACTGACAATGAGCGTCTCCCCCATCCTCCAGTTGCCCAGCGCCCGCGCCCACTTGCCGACCAGATCACGTTCGCGCTCTCCCGGTGATACGCAGCGGGCAATACGGCTAGATGGCGGGCGGCAGCGTGGAGGGCGGCGGGCGACACGGCTACATGACGGACAGCGCCGTGGCAAGCGGCGGACGACACGGCTACATGACGGGCTGCGGGCGGCCCTCGCGACACTGGTCGCGATCCTCGCCGCAGTCCTCGCGGCCGGCGCCACACCAGCGCTTGCCGCTTCGATCACACAGAACGCCCTAACGGGGCAGTTGCGCCATGAGCTGGCAATCGCAGGGGCACATTCGGGCGCATATGTGTACGACCTGAGCACCGCCACGCCGCTGTTCGCCGAGCGGGCCACCGTCGCACACCCGCCTGCTTCGGTGGAGAAGCTCTACACGGCCACCACGGCGCTCGAGCTGATGGGGCCGGCCGCCACGCTCTCCACGACCGTGCTCGGCAGCGGCCGGCTCGGACCCGACGGGCGTTGGGAAGGCGACCTGTACCTGCACGGTGGCGGCGACCCCACATTCGGGAGCGCCACGTTCGTCGCGAGCCACTATGGCGGGCAGGGCACCACGGTGACAGAGCTCGCAGCGCTCGTGAAGGCCACCGGCATTCGCAGCGTGACGGGCAGCGTCGACGGCGACGAGTCTTACTTCGACTCGCTGCGGGGCGAGCCTGCGAGCGGGTATGCATTCGATCCGTATCTCGAAGGCGACCTCAGCGGACTCGCGTTCAATCGCGGCGAAACGGGCTCTGAGACCGGCGCGCATGCGCCCGCCGCCTATGCGGCGCTCGAGTTCCGCGGGGCACTGCGAGCGCAGGGAATCACCGTGCACGGGGGCACTGCCGCCGGCGCCCCCGCGGGCGCGACGACGATCGTCACGGAGAGCTCACCCGACCTGGCGACGCTGCTCGGCTTGACTTTGCCACCGTCGGACAACTTCTTTGCCGAGACGCTGATCAAGGACATCGGCGCTCGCTACGGAGGCGCGGGCACGACAGCGGCCGGCGCCGCGGTCGTGCGCGCCACGATCGCGCGCCTGTTTGGACTACACCCCTACCTGGTCGATGGCTCGGGACTGTCCCACACCGATGCCACGACGCCACAGCAAGTGGTGCAATTGCTCACCGCACTCGCACACAGCCCGCTCGGCACCACCTTGCGCGATGACCTTGCCGTCGCCGGCCATACGGGCACCCTCTCAGAACGAATGCGTGGCACGCCCGCGAGCGGACGCTGTCAGGCCAAGACCGGGACACTCGAAGGCGTGTCGAATCTCGCCGGCTACTGTCAGGCCGCCAACGGCAACATCCTCGCGTTCGCGTTCTTCAACGACGGCATCGAAACCTACGAGGCGCACACGATCCAGGACAACATGGCGATCACGCTCACGCGTTACTGATCGCCCCCCCCAACGCCTGCCCGGTGATGGCGATCCGCGCCCGAAGATCGCGAGAACGACCCATTCTCCAAATCATGGCTGGCCCCTATTCTTCCTCCAACAGGTCGAGCAACCCGCGCTCGTCGAGCACCGGTACCTCGAGCCGCTCGGCCTTCTCGAGCTTGGACCCGGGCGACTCGCCGGCGACCAGATAGTCGGTCTTCTTCGACACGCCGCTCGTCACGCGTCCACCGGCCCCCTGAATGCGCTCGGTGGCCTGCTCGCGCGAGAGTGTGGGCAGCGTGCCGGTGAGCACGAGCGTCTTGTCCGCAAGAGGGCCGCTGGTCGGGGCCGGCCCGTCCTCGGCGAAGCGCAGCCCGAGCGCACGCAAGTCTTCGATCAGGCCGAGCATGCGCAAGTCGTGCAGCTGTGCATCGATCAGCGCGCTCATCTTCTCCCCGATGCCGGGTGTCTCGGCGATCTCGACGGCGCTTGCAGCAAGCAGGGCGTCGATGCCGCGGAAGCGCATCGCGAGATTGCGCCCCGTCACCTCGCCGACCTCCTCGATCCCCAGCGCAAACAGGACGCGTGCGAACGGGCGCCGCTTGGACGCCTCGATCGCGTCGAGCAGGTTGTTGACCGACAGCTCGCCAAAGCCCTCCAGCTCGAGCAGCTGCTCGCGGTGCTCATGCAGACGGTAGTAGTCGGCGGCCGTATGGATCAACTCGCGCTGCTGCAGCAGCGCCACCTGCTTCTCGCCGAGCCCGTCTATGTCCATCGCCGAGCGCCCCACGAAGTGCTTGAGCAACTGCCAAGCCCGCTCGGGACAATCACGATTGGGGCAGGTCGTGAACACCGAGTCCTCGGGCTTGACTGTGGGTGTGTCGCAGAACGGACAGCGCTCAGGCGGACGCGTCGGCGGCGGACGATCCTCGTGCTCGGCCACGTGCGGCGCGGGCGAGACCACCTGCGGGATCACGTCGCCCGCGCGCAGCACGATCACGTCCTCGCCGGCGCGGATGTCCTTACGGACGATGTCCTCCTCGTTGTGGAGTGTCGCCAACTTGATCACGACACCGCCGGCGGCCACGGGCTCGAGTACCGCGTAGGGCCGCAAGTCGCCGAACTTGCCGACGTTCCACATGACCTTGTGCAAGCGCGTCACCGCCGTGGTGGGCGGAAACTTCCAGGCAACGGCCCAGCGCGGGTCTCTGCCGACCGATCCGAGCCGGCGCTGCAGCTCGAGGTCTGACACCTTGATCACGACACCGTCGATCTCGAAGTCCAGGTCGCCGCGGCGCTCCTGCCAGCGCAGACATTGCGCGATGACATCATCCTCGCTGTCCAGACGCTTGATGTCGTGGTTCACGCGAAATCCACGCTCGCGCAACCACTCGAGCGCCTCCCAGTGCGTCTGGAAGGACAGGTCCGGCGCCACCCCCACCTGGTATGCCCACATCGACAGGGGCCGCTCAGACATCAGGGAGGGGTCGAGCTGGCGCACCGCCCCGGCCGCGGAATTGCGCGGGTTCATGAACGTCGAAAGTTCGTTTTCGGCGCGACGCTCGTTGACCGCGGCAAAATCTTTGAGCGACATGTAAATCTCACCGCGCACCTCGAGCAGCGGGGGAGCGCCGTCGATGCGCAACGGGATCGAGCCAATCGTGCGCAGGTTGTGCGTCACGTCCTCGCCCACCTCACCGTTGCCCCGTGTGGCGCCGCGCACGAGCAGGCCGTCGCGATAGAGCAGGCTGATGGCCAGGCCGTCCACCTTCGGCTCCACGACGTACTCGAAGCGCGTGCGCTCGATCCCTTCACGGCCAAGATGCGCCCTCATACGCGTCACCCAAGCTCTCAGCTCCTGCTCGCCGCGAACGTTGTCCAACGAGAGCATCGACTCGAGGTGCTCCACCTTCTCGAGCTTGCCGACCGGCTCCCCGCCGACGCGCTGAGTCGGGGACTCTGGAGTTTGCAGCTCCGGGTACTCCCTCTCCAACCGGCGCAGCTCGTCGAGCAGCGCGTCATATGCGTCGTCCCCTATCTCGGGATCGTCGAGGACGTAGTAGCGGTGAGCATGATGCTCCAACTGAGCACGCAACTCGCGCACGCGGCCCAGCTCTTGCTCGGAGGGTTTCGCCAAGGATGCCGTCTGCGCTTCCCTCACCGAGGATCCCGAAGCGGCCCTCCCCGGACCGGACGATCTGCGCGCCGGTAATTCGGGCTCTACGGGCCGTCGCTTCTTCGGCCCGCCGCTCACGCGCTCCCACCATCGAGCGCGGGCGCAAGCAGTGTCTGCAAGTCGAACCCTCGCAGCACCTCCAGCCCGCCGCGATGGGTCAGGTCGAAGTGGATCGGCGTCACGGCGATGCGTCCGTCGGCTACAGCCGCGAGGTCGGTTCCCGGCTCGTCGTGGAATCCGGGATCAGCTCCGTATATCCAGTAGCGCTGGCGCTTGGGCGAGACGTCCTCATGCGGGACGACCTTCAGCTCGTCGCGATAGATGCGCTTACCTAGGCTCGTCACCTCCACCCCGTCGGGCTCACCGGCGGGCACGTTCACATTGAGCAACGTCCCACTCGGAACCGGCAGCTCCTCGATGCGCTCCACCAAGCGGGCCACGAACGTGGCCGCCACCTCGAAGTCGAAGCCACCGTCGTAGCGGAAGTCGAGCGCCCGCGCGCGCGACTGTTGAGAGACGGCGATCGCAGGCAAACCGAGCACCACGCCCTCCAGCGCCGCCGCCACGGTACCCGAGTAGGTGATGTCATCGCCCAGGTTCGCGCCGTGATTGATGCCCGAGACCACAAGTTGCGCGTCGAAATCCTCCACCAGGCCGAGGCGCGCCAGGCGCACGCAATCCACGGGCGTGCCGTCGGTTGCATACCCAACGGTTCCGTCGGAGAACGACACCTCCTCCACCCACAGCGGACGCCTGGTCGTGATCGAGCGAGCCATCGCGGAGCGATTGCCATCCGGGGCAATCGTCGCCAAGCGAACACCCGGCAGCTCGACCAGGGCTCGGCGCAGCGCCTGCAGGCCGTCAGCCTCGATCCCGTCGTCGTTGGTGAGCAGCACGTTCAGCATCTCCCCCAGCATAGGGTTCGGTGCGGCCCCGGGCCTTCTTCGAAAGTGATCTGCGCACCCGCACCCGGGGAAGATCAGCCCGATGCGCAGGCGCCGGCGGCACGCGCGAGCGAGAGCTCGCCCTGCACCTCGGGGACCCCGCCGGGCGCAGACGGTCAGCTGGGACCCGTCGGGCGCAGACGTGAGCTGGGACCCGTCGGGCGCGGACGGTCAGCTGGGCCCGTCGAGCGCGGACATCAGATGGAACCCCATCGGGCGGGACGTCAGCTGCCTGGATAGGTGACCGACACGAGCGCCAAGCCGTGTGCCGGGGCTGTGGGGCCGGCGTGCGAGCGCGGTCTGCCGCGCAGCAGCTCAGCGAGCTCCGCAAACTCGCGTCGCCCGCCGGCAATCTCGAGCATCGTGCCCACCAGTACCCGGTTCATGTGCCGCAAGAACGAGTCCGCCTCGATCCACAGCTCGAGCACGTCCCCGCTCATACGCCAATCCGCACTCAGCACGCGGCGCTCGAAGCGCGTGTGCTCGGTCTCGGTGGGCGTAAACGCGGTGAAGTCGTGCTCCCCGGGCAGCAGCTCGGCACACCGCTCGAGCAGAGAGCGATCGAGCGGCCGCGGCCACCACAGTGCCCGCCCGCGCTCGAACACGTCACGTGTGCGCCTCGCGAGCACGCGATAGCAATAGACCCTACTCATGGCATCGCGCCTGGCGTCGAAAGTGGCACTGGCGGGCTCACAGGAGAGCACGGACATGTCGGACGGCAACAGCGAGCTCAGCCGCAGCGGGTCGACCGCCTCGTGGCGATAGCTCACCACCTGCCCCCATGCATGCACGCCGCGGTCGGTGCGGCCCGCCACGGCAGTCGTCAAAGGCTCTCCGTCGTGGCCGCGTTCGCCCAGCACCGTGCGCAACGCTCGCTCAAGCTCGCCCTGCACCGTGCGCATATCTGGCTGGCATGCCCAGCCGGCGAACTCGCTCCCGTCGTATTGCAGCGTCAGCTTGGAAACCATGGCGACGGTTCGCAAAAGGGGGGTGTCGAGCAGATCATCAAAAGGTGAGCCATACACCCCAGCTTCCGATCGATCCATGAACGCCCCGACGCACAGCAGCTCATTTTGAACTTAGAACCCTCTCGCGCACCAAGCCCCATGCAACCGCGCACTTGCGACAGCCCATGGCATCCGCCTTGGCACGTTCGCAACTCAAAGCCTGAAGGCTCCTCTCGAGACAGACCAAGCGGTCGCTCCGTCGAGGGACCAAACCTGGCGCATCCGCCCACAGGCGAGATCTACACCAGCTCGAGGTAAACCATCTCGGTCGCGTCGCTTCGACGCGGCCCGAGCTTGAGGATGCGCGTGTACCCACCGGGCCTGTCGGCATAGCGGGGCGCTACCTCCTCGAACAGCTTGTAGACGGCAAACTTATCCTGAGACAGCGCCGACAGCGCCTGACGACGAGCGTGCAGGTCGCCGCGCTTGGCGAGCGTGATCAGCTTCTCGATCTCGGGCTTGACCGCCTTGGCCTTCGCTTCGCTCGTCTTGATCCGCTCGTGCTCCAGAACCTCCTTGGTGAGGTTCATGAGCAACGACTTGCGATGCGCCGAGTCGCGACTGAGCTTGTTGCGTGTCTTCTGATGTCTCATAGCTTGAGTGCGGTCGTCAGATACTCGCCCGAGCGGTCAGTCTAGAGCGCTGACCGCTCGGACGGGCTCTGCTCAGTCTTGGCGCAGGTGCAACCCTCGCGCTTCCAGCGTTTCGATGACCTCGTCGATCGACTTCTTGCCGAAGTTCGGGATCGCGTTGAGCTCACCCTCGGACTTCGAGATGAGGTCGCCCACCGTCTGGATACCGGCGCGCTTGAGGCAGTTGTAGGAACGCACGCCCAACTCAAGCTCCTCGATCAGGATGCTCCACTCCTCACCCTGGAGCGCCGCGGGAGCGCCGCCGCCGCCAACGGCGAGTCCGTGGCCGTCGAGCTGGCCGCCGGGCACGGCCCGCAACTCCTGGATGCGATCCGCATCCGTGAAGATCGCCAGCTGTGAGATGAGAAGCTCGGCTGCCTCTCGCAGTGCTGCCTGTGGCTCGATCGAGCCGTCGGTCTCGATGTCGAGCGTGAGCTTGTCGAAGTCGGTCTTCTGTCCGACGCGCGCCTGCTCCACCGCGTAGGCAACGCGACGTACGGGCGAGAAGATCGAGTCGATCGGAATCACGCCGATCGGCTGGTCCGCCGACTTGTTCTCCTCGGCCGGGCGGTATCCGCGACCGCGACCGATCGTCATGTAGAGCTCGAGCTTCGTCTTCTTCTCGAGCGTCGCCACGTGCACGTTCGGGTTGAGGATCTCAACGCCGGCCGGTAGGTCGATGTCCTTTGCGGTGATCTCCCCGGGGCCGGTCACGACAAGCGGCGCCTCGACCTCGCTCGCATCGGAGTGCATGCGACACACGATGCCCTTGAGGTTGAGCACGATGTCGGTCACGTCCTCCTTGACGCCCTCGACTGTCGAGAACTCGTGTGCCACGCCCTCGATGCGCACGCTCGTGACGGCAGCGCCGGCGAGCGAGGAGAGCAAGACACGCCTGAGCGAGTTGCCGAACGTGTAGCCGAAGCCGCGGTCGAGCGGCTCGATTGTGAACGTGCCACGGTTCTGCTCCACGGACTCGCTGGTGATCCGGGGGATTTGGAAGTCGAGCATCGGGGTCCTAACGTCGTGTTGGTGTGAAACCGGCTCCTGGAGAAGCGCCGGCTCTTGCGCGCCGCCGCCTTCGGGCGCCGGCGCGGGGAAAGCGTCTACTTCGAGTACAGCTCGACGATGAGCTGCTCCTGCACCGGTGCGGCCACCTCGCGGCGCTCCGGCCTGCGCAGCACCTTGGCCGTGAGCGACTCATGGTCGGCCTGGAGCCATGCCGGGATCTGTCCGGTGAGCTCGGTGGCGTCCCTTACCACCTGCATAGCCGGAGTCTCCGCTTTGATCGCGATCACATCGCCGGGCCTCACCTGGTAGCTGGGTATGTCCACCCGGCGACCGTTGACGGTCCAATGGCCGTGACGGATCAGCTGGCGCGCCTGCCTACGCGAGGCGGCGAAACCAAGACGGACCATGACGTTGTCGAGGCGACACTCAAGCAGTGCGAGCAGGTTCTCGCCGGTGATGCCGGGCTGGCGCGAGGCCTTCTCGTAATAGCCGTGAAACTGCTTCTCGAGCACTCCGTAGTAGCGACGCGCCTTCTGCTTCTCGCGCAGCTGCAGGCGGTACTCGCTCTGCTTCTGGCGGCCGCGACCGTGCTCTCCGGGGGGATAGGAGCGTCGCTCCACGCCGCACTTGTCGGTGAGGCAGCGCTCACCCTTGAGGAACAGCTTCTGCCCCTCACGACGGCACTGCTTGCACTGTGGGCCTGTATCTCTTGCCATTTATCCAACTCCTATGAGATGGCTGTGAGTCGAGCCAGACAAGGACGCAGCCGGCGTGGCGTGCCAGCCGATCGGCGATCCCGTCGATCGACTGTCGGTACGCGAGCCGGCGAGGATGCCGTATGGCGAAGCGCTCACGGTCATCTCAGACGCGCCGACGCTTGCGGGGGCGACATCCGTTGTGGGCCTGCGGGGTGACATCCTTGACGCCGGTGACCTCGAGACCGGCGGCCTGCAGCGAACGGATCGCCGTCTCGCGACCGGAGCCCGGGCCCTTGACGTAGACCTCGACCTTCTGCAACCCCTGCTCCATGCCCTTGCGAGCCGCCGCGTCGGCGGTGACCTGTGCCGCGAACGGAGTCGACTTGCGCGAGCCCTTGAAGCCTGCGCCACCGGCCGACTCCCATGCGAGCACGTTGCCCTGGGTGTCTGTCAGCGAAACGATCGTGTTGTTGAAAGACGTCTTGATGTGGGCTTGCCCGACCGGGACGTTCTTCTTTTGCCTGCGCCGACCATGGGCAGGACGCTTGGGAGCAGCCATCAGCGAGCCTCCATCACTTCTTCAGCTTCTTCTTACCGGCGACCTGCAGGCGCTTCGGGCCCTTGCGGGTGCGCGCGTTGGTCTTCGTCTTCTGGCCGCGCACGGGAAGCCCGCGACGATGACGCAAACCGCGATAGCAGGCGATCTCCTGCAGGCGCTTGATGTCCTGAGAGCGCTCGCGGCGCAGATCGCCCTCGACGGTGAGCGAGCGGTCGATCGCGTCGCGCAGGCGCGAGACCTCGTCCTCGGTCAGGTCGCGGATGTAGGTCTCCGGGCTCACGTCGACCTCGCTCAGGATCTTGTTCGAGGTCGAGCGGCCGATGCCATAGATGTACGTCAACCCGATCTCCGAGCGCTTGTTCAAGGGGAGGTTGACCCCAGCGATACGTGCCATCCGCGGGCTAGCCCTGCCGCTGCTTGTGGCGCTTGTTTTGGCAGATCACCAGCACCGCTTTGTGGCGGCGGATGATCCTGCACTTCTCGCACATCGGCTTGACCGACGGTCTTACCTTCATGATCCCTTTCGGCTGGTCCATGCGACGCGGCTCTGGCTGCCGGGACGGCCGCCGCTACCACGTCGTGGTGTTGCCCTCGCGCGCCAAGCTTCGCCGCGTTCGAGCAGGACAGCGGATGGTAGCAACTATCCTGTCGAGGCAGCGGCTTGTGTGTCGATGTCCCTGGATCCGCGCAGCTCGGGGGCGATATGCCAGGGGGTGAGAACCCGCGGCCCCTGCCGTGTCACGGCGACCGTGAACTCGAAGTGCGCCGCGAGCGAGTCGTCCTGGGAGAAGATCGCCCAGCCGTCTCCCGCGACCCGCACGAGCGGCCGGCCGGCGGTTGTCATCGGCTCGATCGCGAGCACCATGCCCTCCTCGAGCACAGGTCCCTTGCCGGACTTTCCGTAGTTGGGAACCTGGGGATCCTCGTGCATGCTTTTCCCGACTCCATGACCGACGAGCGAGCGCACCACAGACAAGCCGGCTCCCTCGGCCACGCGCTGGATCGCGTGCGAGACATCTCCCATGCGGTTGCCCGGTCTGCATTGCTCCACGCCCGCGTGCAAGGCCTGCTCGGTGGCAACCAAGAGGTTTTCGGCGAGCGGCGTGAGCTCACCGACCGGGAACGTGCGAGCCGCGTCGGCCACCCAGCCATCGAGCGTTACACCGATGTCCACAGAGAGAATGTCCCCGCGCTCGAGTCGATAGCGACCGGGTATGCCGTGCACGACCATCGAGTTGGGCGATGCGCAAATAGAGCCGGGGAAGCCGCGGTAGCCCTTGAACGTCGGGACCGCGCCCCGTGAGCGGATGAAGC
Source organism: Solirubrobacteraceae bacterium (assembly GCA_035486255.1). Taxonomy (GTDB): domain Bacteria; phylum Actinomycetota; class Thermoleophilia; order Solirubrobacterales; family Solirubrobacteraceae; genus Palsa-744. The sequence goes on from DATHNH010000178.1 coordinate 13,745, forward strand.
GCTCGGCAGCCGCGTCGAGCTCCTCGGTGCTGACGCCCGGGCGGATCTTGCCGGCAACGAGGTCGAGTGTAGCCGCCTGGATCGCGCCGGCGGCGGCCATCTTCTCGATCTCCTCGGGCGACTTCTTGATGATCACCACAGGAGCTTATCTTTCCCACTCGCCTTCCCGCGAGCATCACGTCGGAGTGGGCGACGCTCGGGTCCCCGCCTGAAGCGCAAGGCGGGGAGGCGCCGGCCGGACGCGCAGACCCGGACACGCCGTCCCGGAGACGCCGGCCCAGAGACGCAGGCCCGGAGACGCAGCAGGCCCGGAGGCGGAAATCAGGAAGCGCAGGCCGGGTGGCGCAAACCCGGAGGTGCAAACCGGGAGGTGCGGACAGGCCCCCTGGGATCGCCCGCGGTCAGACTTGCTCCTCGAGGCGAAGCGTGGCGATGGTCGCACCGATGTGGTCGTGAACCTCGTCCGCGTCACGCTGCCCGTCGAAACGCCGCAACAGACCGGCGCCCTCGTAGTAGTCGATCAGTGGAGCAGTCTGGCGCGCATATACCTCCAGGCGCCGACGGATCGTCTCCTCCTTGTCGTC
>DATHNH010000179.1:0-8501 GCA_035486255.1 Solirubrobacteraceae bacterium
ATAGGGATGGCCTTGCTGATCGAGCGCGGGCGCTTTCGCGGGCGCTGGCTGCTCGGACTGCTGCTGGATCTGCCCTTCGCGATATCTCCGGTGGTCGTGGGACTCGCGCTCATACTCGTGTACGGGCGCACCGGATGGTTCGGCAACTGGCTCACCACGCACGGCATCCAGGTGATCTTCTCGATCCCCGGCATGGTGCTGGCAACCGCGTTCGTGTCGCTGCCGTTCGTCGCACGCGAGACCGTGCCGGTGCTGCACGAGCTCGGCACCGACGCCGAGCAGGCCGCCGCCACGCTCGGCGCGAGCGCTTGGCAGACCTTCCGCAAGGTCACGCTTCCCGCGATCCGCTGGGGCGTCGTATACGGAGTCGTGCTCACGACAGCCCGCGCGCTCGGCGAGTTCGGGGCCGTGAGCATCGTCTCGGGACGACTGGAGGGCCAGACACAAACGTTGCCGTTGTACGTGCAGGATCGCTTCGAGAACTTCGACACCACCGGGGCGTACGCCGCCGCGGTGGTGCTCGCGCTGCTTGCGTTCGCGACACTGCTGGGGATGAATCTGCTCGCCCGGCGTACCCATAGAGACAAGGTGGTGTGATGGCGATCGAGGTCCACAACGTAAGCAAGCGCTTCGACGCTTTCACGGCGCTCGACGATGTCAGCGTGACCGTTCAGGACGGTGCCCTGATGGCGCTGCTGGGACCCAGTGGCAGTGGCAAGTCGACGCTGCTGCGGATCATCGCGGGCCTCGAGACACCCGACGTGGGCAGCGTCTCGATCGGGGGCCAAGACCTGACGCAAGCGCCTGCGCGCACACGTGGAGTTGGCTTCGTCTTCCAGCACTACGCCCCCTTCAAGCATATGACCGTCCACGACAACGTCGCTTTCGGGTTGACCGTGCGCCGCGTCCCGAAGGCCGAGGTGAACGAGCGAGTGGAGGAATTGTTGAAGCTCGTGCGACTCGACGGCCTTGCCAAGCGCTACCCCTCCCAGCTCTCCGGTGGGCAGCTACAGCGCATGGCGCTTGCGCGAGCGCTTGCGCCACGGCCGAAGGTGCTGCTACTCGACGAGCCGTTCGGCGCCCTCGACGTCCAGGTGCGTGGCGAGCTGCGCGAGTGGTTGCGCCGGCTACACGAAGAGATCCACGTCACGACGATCTTCGTCACCCACGACCAGGAGGAGGCGATGGACGTCGCCGGGCAGATCGTCGTGATGAACGGCGGTCGAGTCGAGCAGACCGGCACGCCGCACGAGCTCTACGAGCACCCGAGCAACGAGTTCGTGATGTCCTTCATCGGACCGGTCAACCGGCTCGGCGACGCGCTCTTGCGGCCGCACGACATCCAGATCCTGCCGGGTGGGCAAGACTTCTACTCCGACGAACGCACGGTCGAGGCGCTCATCCGTCGCGTGGTCCACCTCGGCTTCGAGGTGCGTGTCGAGCTAACCCTCCCCGACGGCCGCGACATCTGGGCCCAGGTGACAAGAGAGACGGCCGCCGAGCTGGAGCTGGCCGAGGGCCAGATCCTCGCCGTCCGCCTCCCCGCCCCGCGCGTCTTCGCCTGATCCCAACCGACTAAGCATGCTCAGCGTCTAGAGGGCCGCTGGGCAAGCGAGACAAGAACGCAGCGACCGAAATGTGCTTTGCACATGAGGGAGCGAGGACGCAGTATCGCGCCGCCCAGCGACCCGCTAGCGCGTCTCCCAGGCTTCCTCTTCGCGTGTCAGCGTCACGATCGCCTTCGGGAGCTTGCCGGAGGCGACGTCGGCGACGGTGACGTGCTCGAGCACCTTGCGCAGGTTGGAGCGCAGCGCGATCCACACCTGCTGCAGGCACTCGGCCGAGCCCTCGTATTCGACCTCCTCTGGGCGCTGCCCGCGCACGCCCACGAGCGGACCCTCGACCGCACGGATGACCTGGGCGAGATTGACCTCCTCGGCAGGGTGCGCCAGCCAGTAGCCACCCTCGGGCCCGCGCTGGGAGCGCACTATGCCGGAGCTGCGCAATTGCGTGAGGATGTTCTCGAGGAACGACAGCGGGATGTGCTGGGCCTGAGCCACCTGGTCGACCTTGCGCGGCGCATCCTGGCTGCTCCCGGCTAGCTCGACGACGGCACGGACGGCGTAGTCGGCCTTGGCTGTGACATGCATTGCCGCGCATTCTGTCCTAAACGGCGCGGCGACGACGCGCCACGTGCCCGGGAGGGCGGGTCAACCACCTGGCGAGAATGTCCGGGCACCGACGTCGGCGACCGCCGGCAACGGCTGCGGGTGCATCGCCTGCGGCGCCTGGATGTCCGGCTTGGTGATCGCGACGTAGGCGACGAGCAGCACGAACACGACAAGCGCCAGGGCGCTAACCGTGCCGTCGCCGAGACCCAGGCCGCTCGCCGAGTGCGGCTTGCTGAACCAGTCGGCAAAGGAAGCGCCGAGCGGCCTCGTAATGACGTAGGCGGTCCAGAAGGCGGCGATCGGGTTGAGCTTCCCGCGCCGCCAGGCGATCGCCGGGATGGCGATGAGCACGGCGAACAGCATCGCCGAGCCGAAGAAGCCGAAGTTCAGCGACATCGCGGTCAAGTCGCCCGCGGCGGTACCGAGAGCGAATGTGGCCAGGACCGCGGCCCAGTAGTAGGCCTCGCGCCGCCGCGTGGTGATGCTGTGGATCGAGAGCGTGCCCTCGCTGCGCTGCCAGAAGAAGAAGACCGCACCCACCACGAGCGCGAACACGGGCGTCGTCACGGCATAGGGAATGCTCGCTCCGTCGTGCACGCCGTCGGCCGCCATCGTCCCGAAGACGGCGACCATCATGACCGCGAACCAGTAGACCGGCGCCCGGTACTCGCGTGTGCGCAATTGCAACCACAAGGCAAGCGCCAAGCCGAGTATGCCGACCGCCCCCGCGATCGGCACGCTGTGCTGACCCATGAAGTCGGACATCGACTCGCCCATCCCCGTCGTGAGGACCTTGATGATCCAGAAGACAAGCGTGATCTCAGGCACCTTCGCCGCAACCGGGTGGCGACTGCCGAACTTCCGAGTAGATGCGCGCGGCACGGTCTCTCCTTTCATCTGGCGGCCGGGACGTGGTCCAAAGTTGGTGGGACCCGAGATCTCGTTGCGATGAAACGAAGACCGACGAACGCTCAGCTCGGGTGTGATCGCGCGAACGCTAGCGCAACATCTGCGGCGCTATAGCCGGTCGATTCACCGACAGGCGCTTGACCGGCTGCCGGCTCAACTCGCCGGCGCGTAGGTATGGACCACGACGCCGTCGGTACCGAGCGGCGTGGAGCCCAGCAGCCGCAGCATCGTGCGGGGCGTGCCATCCCCGAACAGGCGCTTGCCGACCCCCAGCAAGATCGGAAAGACCATCAGCCGGTACTCGTCGACCAGACCGTGCCGCGCCAGGGCCCGGACGAGCTGAGCGCTGCCCGCCACGAGAATGTCTCCGGTCGTGCTCTGCTTGAGCTGGGAGACCCGGTCTGCGACATCGGCGCCGATCACGGTCGAGTTGCTCCAGTCTGCGTCCTCGGCCTCGAGCGTGCTCGAGACGACGTACTTCGGCATCGCGTTCATCTTCTCGCCGAACTCGCCCATGCCGGTCATCGACGGCCACGCCTTGGCGAAGCCCTCGTAAGTGATCCGTCCGAGCAGCTGCGCCTCGGATGCCATCAGCTCGTCGAACTTGAAGCGATTCCCCTCGTCACCGCGATCGAACTCGAACGACCACCCAGCGTGCTCGAAGGGCTCGCCGCCCCCCGGCGCCTCGATCACGCCGTCCAGGGTAATGAACTCGCTTACGACGATTCTTCCCATCATCGTTCTCCGATCGCTTTGTGGGGTTGTCGCCAGGCAGTCTCGCCGAAAGCGGCGCACGTGGCCCGGTCCGGACTTTGTCTCCAGGCTACCCTTCGTGCGACGCTCGCCGATAGGCCCGTGCAGGTCGCAAGCGAGCTGATACGGGTAGAGGCCGTCTGCATCGCGAGACCGCCGGGTAATCCAGATGTTCTGCAGCGCGACCTTGCGATCATTAACCAGCTCAACCTGATCGGAGGGCCCGCGGCTGGAAGCAAATCCTCAACGCGCTTACCATTCACTACGGAGACCGACTCACACCCCCAAACAACTAACAGCAGAACACCAACGACCACCACCATTTACACCTCCATCGTGATACCGTCCATCTGTCTGAGTGTGGCTGGTAATCCCTCGTATCCCTCAGAGGACGACGGACCAATCAGAGGAGAAGCCATGAGCAGCGAGAAGTTGGAGCTGGGCCCCGTCGATATCGTCGTGATTGGCTTCCCCCAGAATGCGCCACGAACCGGCGAGGCGATCCCGATGTTCGTGGACCTCGTTGACAGGGGGATCATCAGGGTCATAGATGTACTTGTGGTCCAAAAGAGCGCTGAGGGCGTGGTCACGGGCGTTGAGATCGGTGACCTCGACGGTGACGGCGCGGTCGACCTTCTGGTATTCGAAGGAGCGCGGACTGGCATGCTCGGCGACGAGGATGCAGCCCTGGCGGGAGAGGCGCTGGAGCCGGGCGAAGCGGCCGTGCTGATCTGCTTCGAGAACGCCTGGGCCGGCCCCTTCGCCGCTGCGGTGAGCCGCAACGGGGGACGACTACTGGACTTCCAGCGCGTCCCGACGCAGGAGATCATCGCCGCCATCCAAGCCCTCGATGCCGCCGAGTCGGCATCCTAGAAGAGAAGGAGAGACCAGCGCATGCCACTACTTCGCCGTGTTGCCCGTGTAGCCGCCGCCGGGGCCGTCGCAGGCGGCGCCGCCGGGGCCGTTCAGCACCGTCAGCAGGGCCGCTGGGCCCGACAGGAAGAAGAGCAGAGGTCCACCCAGGAACAGCAACAGACGGCCGCCGTGCCGCCCCCGCCGGAAGGGAACTCGATGGAGAAGCTCAAGGAACTCGGTCAGCTGCACGAGTCGGGTGTTCTCACCGACGAGGAGTTCACAACCGCCAAGGCGAAGATCCTCAACGCCTAAACCGACACAGGGCCTCGGCGGCCGGGAGCGCCGCCCGGGTGAGCGCGATTTTCGCTCTCTGTGCGGCGTTCTCCAACGCGCTGTACGTGGCAACACAGCACGTTGCAAGCACGAGCGGCCGGGTGGGCAAGGCGAAAGGCCTGCGCCTTCTCGCATATCTCATCCGCAGCCCGCTGTGGCTGCTTGGCTGGGCGGCAGGACTCGGGGCGTTCGTCTTTCAGGCAGCGGCTCTGAAGAGCGGTCAACTCTCGATAGTACAGGCGCTGCTCGTGACCGAGCTCGTCTTCGGTCTCCTGTTGCGGAAGGTGTGGATAGGCCAGGCGATCCGTCCCGCCGCATGGGGCTCGGCTGTACTCACGTGCGTCGCGCTCGCAGCGTTCGTAGCCGTCGACCAGCCGCAGGGTGGTACTCCCACACCGACCGCACAAGCCTGGACGGCGGCGCTGGCGACGTTTGGCGGCGCGGCAGCCGCGATGACACTGGCGGCCCGTTGGGGTTCACCGAAGCGCCGAGCCGCGCTCTACGCGGCGGCCGCCGCCATCGTGTGGGCGCTCGTGGCTACGTTCATCAAGACGACCACCGAGACCTTGACCGAATCAGGGGTCGCCGCCGTATTCACCGACTGGCCGGTCTATGCGTTGGCCGCCGGCGGGGCGGCAGGCATCATCTTGGTGCAAGCGGCCCTTCATGTTGGGCCCCTCAGCGTGTCCCAGCCTCTGCTCGTGATCGTGGACCCATCCGTGAGCATCATTCTCAGCATCTGGCTCTTCCAAGAGCGCTACACCCGCGGTCCGGCGGCGATCGCCGCCAGTCTGGTGACGTTCACGATCATGAGCGTCGGCGTCGTGATGCTTACGAGAACGGCGCCGCCGACGATGCGCGCCGGACCATCCACTTGAAGCCATTACCGTGATGCTGACTATGGACAATCTGGCTGTGCTTCTACGGGTGGCGGCTGGCCGGTGAGCCACCCGGCCGCGCGGCTGGTGCTTGGCCTGGCCGTCTTCGTGCTCCTCGGTTGGGGCGTCGGGGAGCTCTGGAGCTCAGTCGTGGGGTCGGTCGAGCTGCACGCGCTACGCGACGTGGCCGCTCAGCGCACAGCGGCGCTCACCGACGTGGTACGGGTGCTCACCTGGGCAGGCAGCGCGTTCCTGCTGGTTCCGCTCGCCCTGATCGCCTGCGTTGCGTTTGCCCAGGCGGGCCTGCACAGAGAGGCGCTCGCGATCGTACTCAGCCTCGGCGGCGCGATGCTGATCTCAGGCGGGATCAAGCTGCTCGTGTCGCGCCCGCGCCCGCCTGTGGAGCACCTACAGGCTGTTACCGGCTCGAGCTTTCCCTCGGGCCATGCGACCCAAGCAAGCGCCTTCTGGCTCTCGCTGGTGCTCGCGATGCCGGCGGCGGGAGCATCGCCGAAGCTAACCCGCGTGGCTGCCGGCCTCGCGCTGCTGATCGTTCTCGCGGTGGCCGCGTCTCGCGTCTACCTGGGCGTCCACTATCCAAGCGATGTGATCGCCGGCATGCTGCTCGGCGCCGGCTGGGCAATCTACGTGTCGCGCTGCTTGCGGGAGCCCGAGAGCGTGTCCGAAGGCTTTCAGGCTCAATGACATGAGCGGGCGGTTTTCGACCCGAGCCGAACGTTGGGTGCCGGGCATTCGCGTCGTCCGAACGTGCCGGCACTCGTGGCTGCGAATTGAGAGGTGGATGTTCCTACAGTGCGAGGACTGTTACGCGTCCTGGTGCTCCTGCTCGAATGGGTCTCCCAGGGCGCCCTTGGGTGCCTGCTCCTCGAGCCGCGTCTTGACCTCGAGCAGAGCCTCGCGCTGTTGCCTGGTGACCGGCGGGAAGCGGGGGTCGATCTCCATCAGCGTGTGAACCAGCACCGCGGCTGCTCCGAACCGGGCAAACCACTTGCGGTCGGCGGGGATCACGTACCACGGCGCCCACTCGGTGCTCGTGTGCGAGAGCATCTCCGAGAACGCCCTCTGGTAGTCATCCCAGCGCTCACGCTCGTTGACGTCAGCGGCGGAGAACTTCCAGTTATGGTCGGGAAGGTCGATCCGCCGCAGCAAGCGGGCTCGCTGCTCCTCCTTTGAGATGTTCAAGAGCAGCTTGACGATCCGCAGCCCGTTATCGGTGAGATAGCGCTCCCAATCGTTGATCTCGCGGTAGCGGCGCTGCCAGATGTCCCCCGTTTTGGCCGCTTTCGGCAACTTCTGGCGATCGAGGTTCTCCGGGTGTACGCGAACCACGAGCACCTCCTCGTAGTGGGAGCGGTTGAAGATGCCGATCTCGCCGCGCCCTGGAAGATGCTGCGCGTAGCGCCAGAGGAAATCGTGATCGAGCTCCTCGGCGGACGGCACCTTGAAGCTGTGTACAGCAACGCCCTGCGGGTTTACCCCACTCATCACGTGGCGGATCGTCCCGTCCTTCCCGGCAGTGTCGAGTGCCTGCAGCACCACCAGCACCCCCCACGTGTCCTGAGCAGCCAGCCGTGCCTGGTACTCGGAGAGCAGTCGCACTCCCTCGGCGAGCAATGCGACCCCTTCCTTCTTCTTCTTCACGCCTCCCTTGAAGGCAGGGTCGAAGTCATTGGCAAGGATCACTTTCGACCCGGGCTTCACCCGAAACGGCTTGATGAACTCCGCAACCCGCCTTTGACGCTCCTCAGCCACAAATACCTAGGCTAGGCCCGGGCCGGTTCCGGCTCGGAGCCGGGTTGTCGCGTCGGCATTCTCCCGACGAAGAAGAGCGCCGCGGCCGCGATCAGGATCAGGACCGTGAGGCCGGCGCGGAGCCCGTCGAGTCGAGCTTGGGCGTTGGCGTCGAGCGCCGCCTGCGTCACCTCGTTGCTCGCGCCCGCTTCCTTAGTGGCGGCCTGGAGCTGCTTGTCGGACGTGAACGGGATGCCGGCGGACAACTCGGTGTTCACCTTCTCCTTGACACTCTGCGGGACCGCGTTGTTCATCTCGATATGTGTCAGAAACGATGCCGTCAGCACGGCGACCAGGATCGAGCCCGCGAGTGCCGTGCCCAACGAGGCGCCGAGGTTGGTCACCGTGTTCTGCACGCCGCCGACCTCCGAGCTCTGCTCGTCAGGCACGGCTGAGACTGTCACAGCGCCGAGCTGGGATGCAAGCGCGCCGATGCCGAGTCCGACGAGCAGTAGTGGAACGGTCACGATCTCGGCCCCTGCATCGATATCGATCGCGGCCAAGAGCACTAGCAACCCGAGCAGAATCGAGAGGAGCCCGACGCGTACAACCAGCCGCGGCGAGACGTCCGGGAACAGCCGCGGCACTCCCAGCGCCGCCGCCAACAAGGTCAGCGACATAGGCATGATCCGAACCCCGGTGTCTATCGCCGAGAGTCCTAGTGCCACCGACAAGTAGAGCGGGATCAGGAAGAAAACCCCCATCATCAGGAGGTATTGGAAGAAGAACATGATCAGTCCGCCGCGGAGCTGCTCGTTGCGCAATAGCTGCGGATCGACGAGCGGCTCCT
>DATHNH010000180.1:0-4061 GCA_035486255.1 Solirubrobacteraceae bacterium
CGAGCTCTCGGACACCGACAGACACGTGGCACGACTGATACTGCGTGAGATCTCCGAGCGCTTGCAGTTCCTGGAGAACGTTGGGATCGGCTACCTGTCGATGGACCGAGCGGCCTCGACGCTGTCCGGGGGGGAGGCGCAGCGGATCCGGCTGGCGACCCAGATCGGATCCTCCCTGGTGGGCGTCTTGTACATCCTCGACGAGCCTTCGATCGGCTTGCACCAGCGCGACAACGAGAAGCTGATCGCCACGCTCGAGCGCTTGCGCGATCTTGGCAACACCGTGATCGTGGTGGAGCACGACGAGCAGACAATGCGCAGCGCCGACTATCTCGTCGACCTCGGCCCAGGTGCGGGCGAGCACGGTGGCTGGATCGTGGCTCAGGGAACAGCGGCAAAGGTCCAGCGGGTGAAGGAGTCCTTGACAGGCCAGTTCCTGGCGGGCACCCGCACGATCGAGCCGCCTGGCGAGCGTCGCACCCCGACCGGCTATGTCGAGATAACTGGAGCGAGCCAGCACAATTTGCGCGACATCGACGTACACGTGCCGCTGGGCACGCTCACGTGCGTGACGGGAGTGTCGGGGTCGGGCAAGTCGACGCTCGTCAACGAAGTGCTGTTCAAGGCGGTGGCCAACCGCTTGCACCGCGCCCGCCAGCGCCCAGGGGCCCACCGTGCGATCCACGGTCTCGACCAGCTCGACAAGATCATCGCGGTGGATCAGTCGCCGATCGGTCGCACGCCGCGCTCGAACCCGGCCACATACACAGGCTTGTTTGACGTGATCCGCGACCTCTTCTCAAAGACGCAGGAGGCCCGCGCGCGCGGCTACAAGCCCGGGCGCTTCTCCTTCAACGTGAAGGGTGGGCGCTGCGAGGTGTGCCGTGGCGATGGTCAGATCAAGATCGAGATGCATTTCCTCCCGGACGTATACGTTCCATGCGAGCAGTGCGATGGCAGACGCTACAACCGTGAGACGCTCGAGGTGAAGTTCAAGGGCAAGAGCATCGCTGAGGTGCTTGCGATGCCGGTGGAGGACGCTTTGCGCTTCTTCGAGCACATCCCGAAGATTCGGCGGCGACTGGAGACCCTTGACGCGGTGGGCCTCGGCTATATCCGCCTCGGCCAGCCGGCCACGACGCTCTCGGGTGGGGAGGCCCAGCGCGTAAAGCTTGCCACCGAGCTCTCGAAGGTGGCGACCGGAAGCACGCTCTACATTCTCGACGAGCCCACGACGGGTTTGCACTTCGCCGACGTGCAAAGGCTGCTCGAGGTGTTGCAGCGGCTCGTGGACGCAGGCAACAGCGTGGTCGTGATCGAGCACAACCTCGATGTGATCAAGTGCGCTGACCGCCTGATCGATATGGGACCGGAGGGGGGAGAGGAGGGTGGCATGGTGATCGCCGCCGGCACCCCTGAGGAGGTGGCGGCCGAGCGTGGCTCGCACACGGGCGAGTTCCTACGCGAGTTGCTCGTGCCGAAGCGCAAGGTCGGCTCTCGCTCGCGTGCGGACAAGGCGATGAAGGCGAGCGCGAACGGTGCGTCCACCAATGGGGCATCCGCCGCGAAGCGGAAGGCGAAGTCGGCGGCGCGCGCGTGAGCGATTTGGGCCGCAAGGCCCGGCTGTGGGCTGTCAGATGGCGATGGTACGAGCGCAACTCGCTGCCCTGGAATCGTGTGGCGATTCACCGCGAGCTCATGCGACGCGAAGCGTTCGCGCGCTGGCCGCTGCACGGCAATGTGCTCGAGGCGCTGCGCGAGGGGCGTCTGGAGATCGGTGCGCACACGCTGCTGGAGCCGAGCGTGTGGATCACGCTGCCCGGCAACGCGCGCGTGCGCATCGGCAGTGGCACGTTCCTGAACATGGGCGTGATGGTCGCCGCCGAGCAGTTGGTGGAGATAGGCGATCACTGCATGCTCGCCAACGGCTGTTTCGTCAGCGACGCAAGTCACCGCTACGACGACCCCGAGAAGCCGATCACCTGGCAGGGCTTCGAGAGCAAGGGCCCGACCAGGATCGGCGACAACTGCTGGCTGGGCGCCAACGTGGTCGTCACCAGCGGCGTGAGCATCGGCGAACGCTGCGTGATCGGCGCCAACAGCGTCGTCACCAAAGACCTCGAGTCCTTCTCGATCGCGGCGGGAGCGCCCGCGCGGGTGCTGCGCAAGGTCGAGTACGGCGAGCACGCGACGCCCTGAAGAACGCTGCGGCTGTGCTCTCGGGCAGCTCGCGAAGCGGCGCGGGCGCGGCTTGAATCCCGCGGTGCGCCCGCCTCAGGCCAGCAGTTCGTGCAGCTCTGCCAACTCGCCGGCGTCGATCGAGTAGCCGTGCTCCGGACCCGGGTAGCGCCGACTGCGCACGTCCTCGGCGTAGGCGCTGACGCCGGCGTCCATTTCTTGCTGGATGTTGGCGTAGCGCTTGACGAAGCGTGGGCCGAGACCATCGCGGATGCCGAGCAGGTCGTGGAAGACGAGCACCTGACCATCGGTGTCAGGTCCGGCGCCGATGCCGATCACGGGCACCTCGACGTGTGGCATCAGCTCCTTGGTGACGGCGCTTGGGATTGCCTCGAACACGATCGCAAAGCAGCCGCCGCCCTGAAGCGCCAACGCCTCCGAGGCGATGCGCGCTGCTGCCGTGGCGGTGCGGCCCTGAGCCTTCCAGCCGCCAAGCGCAGTCGAGCTCTGCGGGGTCAACCCCACGTGTCCCATCACGGGAATGCCGGCGCCGATGATCGCGCGTGCCCGGCTGGCTGGCGCGGGACCGCCGCCCTCCAGCTTGACGGCGTCGCAGCCGGCCTCCTTGACCATCCGCACGGCGCTTGTCACCGCCTGCTCGTCGCTGATCTCATAGGAGCCGAAGGGCAGATCGCCGATCATCAGCGCCGTCCGCAGGCCGCGCCGCACGGCCCGTGCAAGCACCAGCATGTCGTCGAGGTCGACCGGAGTCGTCGAGTTGTAGCCGAGGATCGTGGTCGCGGCGGAGTCACCGACGAGCACAAGATCGACTCCGGCCGCCTCGGCAGCCCGCGCGCTGGGGTAGTCATACGCCGTGACCATCACGATCGGCTCGCCAAGGCGCTTCTTCTCGGCTAGCAGTGGCAGTGTCATAGGCAAGCGGCCGGGATCGGAGGGGATCCCGAGACCGGTTTGGCCAGGCATCGGCTTGTCCGAATGACCTGAGCTGGGACTGCTGGGGTGACTTGACATGGTGAGTCCTCTCTGACCTGGTTGACGCCGTGCCTAGCCCCGCGCGACAGCCTCGAATGAGGCCGACGGGGAGCTCAGCAGGGTCGCCACCGCGTCGTCGACGGTGATGATGCGATTGGTTTGCGCCTCGACGTGCACGACGCGAGGCTCGTAGTGCTCCATCTCCGTACGGTCGTACTGCCCGTAGGAGATGACGATCACGGTGTCTCCGCGGTGCACGAGGCGGGCGGCAGCACCGTTGACCTTGATGTCGCCCGAGCCGCGCTCTCCAGCGATCGTGTACGTCTCGAAACGGGCGCCGTTGTCGATATCGACGACATGAACCTGCTCGTGCTCGAGGATGTCCGCGGCCTCGAGCAGATCCGGGTCGACCGTGATCGAGCCTACGTAATGGAGATCGCAGTCGGTCACGGTGGCCCGGTGAATCTTTGACTTGAGCATCACGCGCTGCATGCGATGTTGGCCTCTCTTGGGTTCGCTTGCCGGGAATTGGGTCGCACGGCCGGGATATCCGACCGGGGGTCGCTAATGGAGGGATCCAAGGTCACGTTGTCGATCAGCCGAGTCGAGCCGAGGCGCGCGGCTACGGCGAGCAAGCCCGGCTCGTCCAGGTGCATGACGGGCTCGAGTGTCTCGGGGCTAACGAGCGCGATGTACTCCGGTTGGACGTCGAACGCGCTCATAGCAGCGTGCGCGGTCTCGGTCAGCACATCGGCCGAGCGTTGACCGCTCGAGACTGCCGCGCCTGCGGCTGCGAGCGCGGCGGAGAGGGCAAGCGCGCGAGTGCGCTCCTCGGGGCCGAGCTGCGCATTGCGGCTGGACATCGCCAGGCCGTCGGGCTCGCGCACCGT
>DATHNH010000181.1:0-18814 GCA_035486255.1 Solirubrobacteraceae bacterium
ACGGCGATGAGTGCGGCTCGTTCTCCTGGCGTCACGAGATCGCGCACCGCATCACCCAAGCACGCGGCTCCGCGCAGCTGCTGATCGCCGACGCGCTGCTCTCCTACGTGCAACTGAGCGCCGACGACACACTGATCCTGCGCCAACGATTCGTCGAGCTCGACCGTGGCACCGTCCCAACCGAGCGCCTCGCGGCCAAGCTCGCACGCTACGCACAGCTACGCGACTACCGCGCGAGCGCCGAGCCTGCCGATGCTCCGCAATGGCGAACCTACTACCGCGAGTTTCCCCAAGTGCTCGTCGTCCTCGCAGACCAGAGCCCGCAGGCCGCGCGCAGCCGTATCCAACGGACGATCGCCCTCTACCGCACAGACCCGGGCGTCGCGCGCCACGGCGCGATCCCGACGTCATTGACGTCACTCTCAGAGCTCTCCGCCCGGGGACCCTTCGCGCCGATCTTCATCTCGATCGAGCATCCCGAGCGCTATCAGGACTGGCTGGGAAACGTCGCCTGCGAGGCGATCCGATGATCGCGACACGGAACCCCGCGGGGAAGGGCGCGGCATTTGAGCGGGCCGGCCATCCCCGCTACTTTGAGACGATCGCCACGAGCCCGCGGGGAGCCCCCGCGCTCCCGCCGGCACCCTGCAGCGACCAGCCCTATGCAGCCATCCGAGTCCAAGGCAACCAACGACCTGCCACGCCGCGAGAGGGCGGCCCGGCATGAGCTTCGAGCAGCCTTCGAGCCCGCCCAGATCCCACCACGCCCCCCCGCAGCTCACGCTGGCGCAGGCGGCCCAGATCATCCGTGAGTCGATGCGCGACAAGAGCTATCAGCTGACGCCGCTCGGAGGCGACGTCGCCGCGTACCTGCGTGCCAAGCGCAAGCGGCTCACAGACTCGAGCTACATCGACTACGAGTCCGGGCTCGACAAGCTCGCCCGCTACTTCCTCGACCTCGAGCTCGATGAGTTCGAGCCGCCCACCGGCACCGAACGCCTCGAAGACTTCCTGGACGCCCAATGGGGATCCGGCGCACCACGCACCTACAACAAGAACCTCTCCATCATCAAGGACTTCTTCCGCTTCCAGATCATCCGCGGACGCCTGCACGGCGATCCCACCATGCCGATCGAGCGGGCACGCAAGCGCGAGGTCTACCGCACCACCTTCTCCCCCGACCAGCGTAGAGCGATCATCTCCGAGCAGGAGTCACGTCGCGATCGGATCGCGCTGCGCCTGCTGCTGGACTACGGGCTTCGCAAGGGGGCTCTCCGTGCGGTCCAGTTCAAGCACTTCGATCACCATCGCCGCCGTCTCACGATCTTCACGAAGGGCCAGAAGGTGCGCGAGGTGCCGATCCCCCACCCGGAATTCTGGGTCGATCTCGAACACCACATCCTCGAGATCAGCGCGAAGCCGAACGACTACCTCCTCTGCGCGCAGCGCACGATCCCGGTCGGGGCACCCGACGAGAACGGCCGTCGAGCGGTCGAGACGCGATTCTTCCACGATCGCGCGATGAGCGGCCATGGAGCCCACAAGTGGTGGTACCGCTGCCTGGCGGGCGCCGGGATCGTGCCGGAGGGCACCGAAGCCGGCGAGAAGATGCACAAGGCTCGCCACACCGCCGGACAGCGGGTCCTCGACGCGACCGGAAACCTGAAGGCGGTGCAGAAGCTGCTCGGCCACGCCTCGATCCAGACGACCGGTGACATCTACGCCGACTGGGACATCGACCAGCTCGCCACGACGATGGCCGCGGTCCTCGCCGAAGACGACGATTGACCCCGTTTTCTCAATCGTTCCCCCCGTCTCTCGCCAGATTCGGCTTCACAAAGCCAAATCTGGCGTATCAGTGGAGACGGCGGGAATCGAACCCGCGCGCCGTACCCGCCGTCTCAAGGGCTTTTTTGGGCGATCTTTCGTGCTCGTTTGGTGAGGTGCTCGAGTGCAGGGGCAAGGCGGGCGAGCTCCTCGGTGAGGCCGACCGCGGCGCTGGTTTGACGTTGGGTTGTGGGGGTTCGCAGCGTCTCCTCGCCGGTGAGTAGCCAGTCGATGCTGACGTCGAGCTTTTGTGCGAGGGGCACCAGATGTTGTGCGTTCGGTAGGTAGCTCCCTTTTGCCCAGTTGCCGACGAGGTTGTGGTGCACGTTGATCGCGTCGGCGAGGCTGCGCCGGCTGTGTTTGGCCTCCTCCATGGCCCGGAGCAGCCGCACCGCAAAGCCGGAATCGTCCGCTGCGATATCACTAGAACTCGTGATTTTTTCCGTCATGAGGACTGGTTAGTATTGCGAACGATGCACGCGCGGCGCTCGTCGTCGGCCGAGGGCCGGCACCTCTCCCTTGCCCCCGAGATTCGGCGGGCGCCACACGGCCTCGGCGAGACCCGCCGGCGCGTCAGTCTGTGCGGCGCGCCCTACCGTCCCGGCGAGCTCCCCCATCCCATACGGCTGACTCTCGATGAGAATGCTCGGGAGAACGCCAACCGGGCCGCCCAGAACCGTCGCCTGCCGGTCGAGCTCGTGATCCGCGCCCGGGTCGATGCCGCCCGAACGATCACCTCACTGACCGCCGCCGGATTCGATCATGTCTCAGTCGTTGGCACCCTGAACGAAGCGGCGACGAGCAGCGCGGGCAGTGTGACGGCGGAGGCGAGCCTGCTCGAGTACGCACGACTGGTCCATCGAGGAGAGGCCGCCGCTCTCACCAGCGTCCGTGGCGATGGGTCCATCGAGCTGCTGCTGCCCTTGGACCTTTCCCTCGCGTGGAGGCTCGAGGCACGAGCCGCCCTTATGACGATCGATGATTGGGTGGCAGAGCGTTTCTCGACAGCGCCGGATGACGCCGTCACCTGGGAGGCCGCCGCTGCCGCTCGCGGGCTACGCGTACCCGAGTGGGGTTACGCCTGCGCGCTCAGCCGCAGCGCGTCCTGAAGCGCATCGCCCCAGACCCGGACGTACGCGATCGGGCTCGACGCGAGCTGCTTCGCCAGACCGGCGGCGTCGCTGCTCGCCAGCTCCAGTTCCGCGGCCGTCAGATGGATGTTGTGCAGCCGCAGATCAGCGATGGTGGCGCCTGCGAGCAGCGCACCGCAGTCCTGCACCGGGCACGGCGGCAGCGAGCCACGGCGAAACCGGTGCCGTGCATCCTCGACACCGAGGCGATCGCCTCGGCCGGGCACCCAGTAGCGAACGCTCGGGCTCCGGTGGTACTGCGGCTCGAGCTCGAGGTCTCGGACGCTCCGATAGAACCGCGTGCCGCACGCCATACCCGACGAACCCGCGGCAACCGCGGCGAGCCCAAACCGCCCCACCCGATCGGCGATGATGTTGAAGCCATGAGCCACCCAGACCGCTACTGCTCGCAGGTACGCCGCTAGATCCTCACGCTCGGCGCGCTCGACATCCAGACCAGCGACCTGAAGGAACGCGAGGCCCCGCGGCTCGAGCGCCTCCGCATAGAGCGGCGCGGCCTTCGCCAGCACCCCTTCCCGCAGGGCAGCAACATCGGTCTGAACGAACACTCCGAGCGGACCGCCACGAGTCAACGATTGCGTCATCCGCGCCGCGCGGAGATTCACGGACAACCACGGGTCGGTCAGGGAGCGGAAACCGAAATAGGCTGGCGTCGGGACGGCGGCCTGGGACTCGCCGGCGAGGAGCGCAACCAGCATTTCCCGCAGGTCGGCGTCCTGCTCGAGCTGCTCCGGTACCAGCGGCAGCGTGAACCCCTGAGCGCATCGCATCAGCGCGGCGCGGCCGAATGCCGTGTCCAACCCGTCGCCGGTCATGTAGGGGAGCACCGCGGTATCGGGATCGAGCACCCACTCGATGCCCGCCGCACGCACCGTCTGCGCGAGCTCGTCGCCACGTAGCCCCTGCGCCTGCTCGGGGGAGCCCTCGCGATAGGGCGCCAAGTGCCGCCCCAACAGCACAACCGCACCGACCTCCCCGGCATGCGCGGCGAGCAGCCGCCCCTCGTGCTGGTCGGGACGAAGCAGGAATGCCGGCTCGTGCTTGCCCGCGCCTCCACGAGCCTCATCGCGCAACGCAGTCAGCATGCCGGCAAAAATTACGTGGCGCAGTGGACGGAGCCCGCCGGTGGATCGCCGGAGCGCCTTCGGAGCGCCCGTGGTGTGAGCGCTCCCCAACACTCCGGCACCGCTGTGGGATCGGCGTTGCGGTGTCGTCGGTAGCCGAGCCCGCGACGCAGAGCCGAGGAGCCGCTCAGCACCTCGTCGCTACGCGCAACGGCCGCCACATCCACCGGGAGGCGTCCGGGCCTGGACCGAGTCGCTGCGAGGGCCCGGCGCGCGGGTGACGTGGCCCGAGGTCTGTCACGCTGGAGAACCCGTGAACACCCACGAGGACATCGAACATCTCGCGCGCACCTTCATAGTCGAGGCCTTCGGTGTCTTAGAGCGCGACCACGTCATCCCCACGCCCGTCTACCACCCGTACGTGTCGGTGGGCCGCGACTACTTCGGTGACACTGTGCGCGACGTAGAGAGTTACCGGTCGCTGGAGCACGCTCTCAATCACGCCTATCCTGCACGCTTCGAAGCGGCGCTGAAGCGTCCTCACGCGGAGTTCGCCACCCACTACATCTTCGCTCTGCTGGAGGCGTGTGTGGCTCGCTGCGGCCTCGCAGACGACTTCCGAACCGACGGTGCGCCGGTGGCCGACTCGATCAGAGAGCTGACCGCGACGCTGGACTCGGAGACCTATGAGGTTGTGTGTGTCCGACACGTCGGCAACCTCACGTCCCTCGAGTCTGAGGAGTTGGCGATGGGGCACGTGACTGTAGTCCCGGAGCGCAGCGACCATGGGTCTCTGGGCATGCGCGTGCAACGGGAGGTTCCGGGCGCCGCGCAAAGCTGGAACCGGGAGGAACCCCGTCCTTACGCTCCTCCACACAGCTTGCTGCTCACCCGTGAACGCACCGCTGACCCGGACATCGAAGCGGTGAC
Organism: Solirubrobacteraceae bacterium; assembly: GCA_035486255.1. GTDB lineage: Bacteria > Actinomycetota > Thermoleophilia > Solirubrobacterales > Solirubrobacteraceae > Palsa-744. The sequence goes on from DATHNH010000181.1 coordinate 4,973, forward strand.
GGAGCGTCTGTCTGCCCGGGTCGGGCATTTCATGCTCATCGCCAGGCTGCTCACCGCATCCACCGCCCATACGAATTACGAGGTCATCGGCTCGACGACGCGCGTCGCGCGGTTCTCCCCGCGGCTCAACGAGTGGCGGCGGAGCATGTTCGGCCTACCGCTACGGCGCGTCGCGCGTCTCGGCCCCGAGCTCGAGCCTGCGTTTGCCGCGCTCGGTGAGCGACTGGACGAACTCGATGCGGGGCCGGCGGGCACGCTTGCCACGTCTTTTGAGGTGGCACTATCGATGTTCAGTCGCTCGTACCGGAACGGTAGCGAGTACGAGCATCTTGTCGACCTCGCGACCGGTCTTGAGGCGGCGCTGATCGGCTCAGAGACGAGCACAGAGTCCGTTACGCTCCGGTTGAGGACGCGATCCGCGACGTTGCTCGCAACAGGTGCAGACCCCGCGGGTGCGATCTACAAGGATCTCGGAACGCTGTATGAGCTGCGATCCAAACTCGTCCACGGCGGACGGCTGCGTGAGCGCGAGATCACCAAGCTCATGGGTGGCATCTCGACGGTGGTCGATATTTCCGAAGGTTGGCTGTTCACGCTTGCCTCGTGCGTGGACCGGCTGCGCGATTTGCTGCGCCGCTCGATCCTCGCACGCCTGATGCTCGCCGAGCCAGACGCGATGTGGTCACTCGGGGAGGACAAGGGGGTAGATGCCGCACTCGCTGACGATCGACTGCGCGCGAGTTGGCGTGAGGGCTGGCATTCGAGGCTCGAGAGCATCGGGGCGGGATTCGCCGTTGAACGCGCGCGGCCGGCGGTCAGCTCGATTTCCGGCGATGACCGCTGAGGGCGAAGCGGTGGTCCCGCGGACATCCGCGACTGGCGTTCGAGGTGTCCCGGCCGCCGAGCGGACCCTGTCCGGGTGGTCGGACTCCTAGTCTGCCGATGCGAAAGCATTGGACGCTGGCGCGAGGACTGCTCCGTTGGATGCTGCCCTACCCTGACCCGCTGAGGCGGCGCAGGGCACGACGCGCGGCACGCGCGCTGGTCAGATGTGATCCGTGGCCAGACACCGAGGCGACGACGTCTGACTTCGCCCAGCTCATGCTGGTTAGGTTGCTGGCGCTCCAGCGAGAGACTCGGCGCGCGTTGCGCTGGCGACTACACGACGCATCCGCGCTCCTCACGCGCGCATCGGTCGAGACGTGCCTCTCGGGCCTCTACTGGATCTACGACGAACCCGATGTTCAGCGAATGCACGCCCATACCGCCGAGTCGTTTCGCCGGCTCCTTTCCCCGATTGCCGCCAGCGAGTTGGTCCCGCAGGCGCTGGTTGACGAGGTTGCTGGGATGCTCGGGGCCGCCTCCCGACAGCCACCCAACCTCAGCCAAATGGCGAGGGGGATCGGCGATGCCGACCTGCAGAAGGTCGCAAGCGATCTATACGCGCGTCTCTACGCGCCGCTTTCGATTTGCTATGCACACCCGACCGGGTTTGCGCTGAACCGGCACGTCGGACGCGACGATCGCCTGCGCTCGCGGCCGGATCCAGTGTGGACCGCACGTTCGATGCGACATACAGTGGACGCCTGCATGGCGGTGCTTGCGATCGCGCTCGCCAAATCGGCCGGCGCTGACGCGGACCGGCTCGTGTCCTACGCAGATGAGCACATGACCCGCGCGGTCTCGCCGATCGCCGCGATGGGCGGTCGAGCCGCCCTGGACGGCGTCAATTGGTCGGCAGTCCCCCGCGCCCTGCGAGTGCTCGATCGCCTGCGCCGATACTACGAGAGCGGGCAGGCAGCCCGAGATCCGTTCGAGACCCGCAAGTCGCTGACCCGAGAGGCCTTTGACGAGATGCTGAACATTCTCGGCGCACGGGCTCAATTACATCGCGACGACCTGATCGATCACTTCGCCGAGTTGACCGCGCGCTCGGTCGACGGCGAGCCCTCGCCGCCCCCTTCTTAGGCCCGAAGGGATCTCAACGAAGTGTGTCCGACCCTCCCCTGGTTCTGGGCACCCCCTCGGAGCCAGCGCGGCGATCCGACAGGCGCAGGGTGCGCTAGGTCGACGGCCCTGGGGCCATGAGCGAGCAGTCGAGTAGATGCGCGCGACACGCCGCATCGAGACGTCGGCTGCCTGCTCTTTGAGCGCCTGAGAGACCCCTAGTGCCGCTAACGCGTGGATCGTGGTCGCCGGCGGCGACAGCCTCGCCCAAAGGATCACGGTGCTGCGTCACCTGAGAGGGTGTGTCAGGGATTAGGGACGAGCAGAAGTCGCGACCGATGGGGGCAAGTCCCAGACCTGGACAGCGGGACTCTCGGGCAGCTCCCGCCTCAATCGCCCACGCTTCGGGGCCTGGCTGATCGTGGGACATAAGGCGCGGGTCTGATCGCGCTCCGCGCCGGGAGGGAGGAGGAGCTCGCAGCGGACCTCGCGGGCCCCACGGTTGGTGGCACCGCCCATGCCTCCTCCTCGCGCGAGGTTTTGCGAACGTGATCAGCCGAGCCGCGTGAGGATCTCCGGGTCCGCGCTGACCTCGACTGGGAGCCTCCTCAGGTGCTTGATTTCCGCGATCGCTGTCGCCGCCCAGCGCTCGGACCGTGCAGCCACTTGGAGTCGCTCCCAGAAGCCAGTCGCGCTCGGAGGCTCCGTGCGCCCGGCCAGGTCGCCCACGTAGCGGGCGTCATCGGCCCGCTGCGAGAGAAACCAGGGCCACAGCGTGCGCCGCTCCCACTTGTGTAGCGCGATGGCGTGAGCGCGCGGCAGGGAGAGCGCATGGTCGATTGAGCCACAGAGGCGCGCAGCGTGCGTGAACCCGAGCGCCAAGCCTCGTCCATGGATCGGAGCGGTCTTCAGCAGCGCGTCGCCGGTTCGGAAGTACCCGTCGAGGCTGTTGCCGTACGGGCCAAGGGTGCTGCGGAATGCGCAGGTCGTGCCGCCGGCCACGAGCACCTGCTCTGAAGCCTTTCCGCAGTTCACGGGGCTAGGCTCCCTCCGCGCGTCCGCGATGAATTTGAGCAGACGCTCGCGCGCGGCCAGATGGCGGCGGGCGGCGAGACCGGTGTGGACGGCCACACCGACGGCGCCGTAGTCTCCATCGGCGCGGAACATCAGGATCTTGGCTTGCCTGGCATGGAGGATCTGTCCGTGCTCGATGCCGTGGTCACCCCTCAACCAAAGGGTGAAGTAGCAAATCGGGTTGACGTAGGAGGCCGGCTCGGCATCGCGTGCCGCGGAGAGGACGCGGCGAGAGCCGATCGCGCCCGACGCGTCGATCACGATGCGCGCCCGAAGCGAGCGTCCGGAGACGAGCCTGACCGCGTGGCCCTCACCGTCGCTGCTGATCATCTGCGCTGGCTCTTCCGCGACGTCCACGCCGTCGTTGGCGCTCGTCGCGCGCCAGAGCGCGTCTTCGAGCAGCTCTCGCCTACTCGCGAGCTTCACGAGCTTGCGTGACCTGGGCCCCTGCATCGGCTCAGAGATGACACCGTCGAGCTCGTCGATGAGCGAGCCACCGCGTGCGAGAACCTCGGACAGCACGCCCGGTAAATGCTCATCGAGCACTTTGACGACCGGCGCGAGCAGCGAGTGCGGGTGGTGAGGCGCGATCTTGCAGCGATCGCGACACGGGGAGATCAGCACCACTTGCAAGTCGCGTTTGGCGAGCATCAATGCGCTCGCCATGCCGACAGGGCCTGCCCCGATAACCACCACATCAGCCGCCGCCATCGACATCTCAGCCCGCGTTCGACACGACGCCGAGTAGGTGCGAGCTGTCGAGCGACAACGGGCGGAACGCATCGCCGTAGGCTCCAAGTAGAAATCCGCCGGCACGCTGCACGAGGTTTGCCAGATCGCCCGCCGAATAGATGCGGGCAGTAAGCGTGGTGGTGGTTGGCGTGGCCCCACGCGTGTACGTCGTGCGCTCGGTCACCAGCGTGCTGTTGAGAACGTCGAACTTGACGGTGTCGCGTACGCGCATCAGCTCGCTCTCGGCCAGGAAAGTTGCCTTTGCGAGCGAGTCGACGTGACGGATGACTGCGGCCTGGTTCAGCAGTTGCACGAGGATTTGCCCACCAGGTGCCAGGCAGGCGAGCAGGTTCCGCAGGATGGCGACGTCGGCCTCGAGCGATCCATACCCGAGCGAATGGTGCCAGCAGACGACGTAGTCGAAGGCACCGTCAAATGGGCACGCGGATGTCAGGTCTCCCCTGCGAAACGGAATCTCTGGGCGTCCAGCCGTCCGGGCCCGAGCCCGCGCGACTTCCAGAAGCTCCTCGGACAGGTCGCAGCCAGCGAGCTCGAGGCCGTGCAGGGCGAGCGGCACCGTCAGCCGGCCGTAGCCGCACGGCGCATCGAGTATCCGCGGTGCTCGCCGGGGAGCATCTCTTTCCACGAACGCCGCGATCTGCGATACGTCATCGCTGGTCTGCCCTTCCATGAGGAGGTCCGTGGCGGCCGGGTAGCCGGGACCGAAGAAACCCGGGGACTCGATGATCACGCGCGCCCTGACCAGATCACGGTGCAGTCGGGCGTCACCTGCACACCTGGATGCGCTGCTTCGGGCGAAGCGACGCGGTCAGAGATGGTGGCGAGCACATCTTCGAGCTCGACTCCAGATCCATCGCCACGCAAGCGGACGTCTGTCGCCATGAGGGCCTCGCTGGCCTCGGCGATCTTTTGCGCGAGGGTTCGTGGCGTGAGGCCCAGGGTCAGGTGGATCGACTGGTCCTCCGCGCTGCTTCCCGAGTGAATCCAGCCTCGGGGGATGTGCAGAGCCTCTCCAGCCAGGAGCTCAACGGTCTGCAGTGGCGGACCGGCGTCGTGCGAGACCTCGAAGTGCTCACCGATCGCAATCACGCGTTCCGGTCGCCACAGCGACCACGTCTTTCGCCCGGCGAGCTGCAGCAGAAGGACGTGCTGGGGATCGAAATGCCGGGGGAAGCCCTTTGCCGAGCGCGGTGTCAGATAGAGATTGAGGTCGACGGGATCGCCGAGGCCCTCTTCGACCGTCCGCGCCAAGGCGCCCCCGCGTGACAGCAACACCTCGAGGCCAAGGAGCACCAGCGTGCAGCCGTGCTGCTCAACAAAGTCCCCGACGAGCGCAGCGTCGGCCGCTCGGTAGGGCTGCCCGCCCACGATCCGCGGCACGGTGAACGAATCCGGGTCGATCTCGCCGAAGCCCGCCTCGAGATCAGACTTGACGACTCTGATGAAGGGAGGCCTGAATGCGCCTCGTGCGAGCGTCTCGATCGCGTCAACGATCAGCGGACGTAGCTGCGCGGACTTACGGACTGCCACGACAACGGGTGCACGGCCCCATGCCTCCTGCAGACGAGCTGCGTCATCGATCTCGATCAGCTCGTCAAACGGCGTCACGGCGCTCCGACAGCCAGGAACAGGAGCGGCACCTCCAGCTCGATCTCTGCACGTATCCCGATGAGCTCACTCGCGCGGCTGTCGTCGAATCCCCCCAGCCACACGGTGCCAAGGCCGAGGCGACACGCGGCGTCATCGACGGCCGACGCCATCGCGCCGGCCTCCAGCAGGGCGTAGCGGTAGCCGCGCGCTCCGTACTTGCGCATCGTCCGGTAGAGCACCGCGGTGAAGAGCACGTACAGCGCGGCGTTGGGGGTCGGTGTGACCCCCAGATAGTCCTCGGGACGCTCCCTCATCGTCGTAGGAAGCGGGAACAACGGAACCATCGCGTGACGTTGATCGTCGTAGTAGCAGGACATCCCGGAGTGCTCGTCGGCGGACAGGACCATGATGTAGGTCTCGATCGGATACAGGGCGCCAGCCGAAGGGACGGCACGAGTTGAGCGAGCCTCGGACTCGTGGATCGAGAGAGGCTCCAGCAGAGCCGACAAAGTGCTCAGCGAGACAGACGCGGGGTTGAACGAGCGAGTTGAGCGTCGTGTCGGTGCCCGCGCGGCCGAGAGCGTGTGCCCCGAGAAGCGGGGGAACGCCTTGCGCTCGTAGGCCTTCCAGGTTTCGGGCCACAGCGCGGGATCAAGAGCCGCCGGATCGTTCAGCGTCTCGACACCGCGATTGCCCGCCTCGTGTCCGCGGATCGCGCGATCAACCTCGTAGGTCTCGGGCGCGGGCGCGTCGGGGTCAACGGTGCTCATAGCAGGGGGTGTCGAGCAACAGTCGATTGCGAGAGACCTGAGACGAGGGCCTCGTAGTCCTCGTCGAAGTAAGCGGGCTGTAGCGTCGGGACGATTGCCCGGACGGCGCTGTAGCCAGAGATCGGCGCGCGCAGCGGCACGATCCACGGCTCATGGCCGTCTGCCTCGAGAGCGGCGATCAGCCCGCCGAGAGTCAGCGGCGCAGGCGTTGTCATTTGCAAGGCCGGCCTTGCCTGCTCGGCCGCTGCCAACCAGACGTTGAGCGCGCTCTGAGCCTCCCCGGTCAACCACCATCTGGCTCGATCTTCAACGGTTTTCAGGCGAGCAGGAGGCGCCTCCCCCTCCTCCATGAGCTCCCGGAGCCATGGACGTAGTTGGTGGGCCTCCTCCAGCGCGCCGTGGAGCGCGACGTTCGGATCGGATGCCGTCTTGAACCCGAGGGTCGACGGCGGTCCGATGCCGGTGAGATCCCGGAGCACGCATGCAGCGACGGTGACACCAGCAATGCTGGGGAGCGAGAGGAACTCGGCACTGAAGCGATAGTCATCGGAGCGCGCCAGCAGTTGCCCAAGTTCATCCGGGCAAGCGCCGGTGCCGCGAGGGTCTGGGAGGCGGCGAGGTCGTGCTGCCCCCCACCAACATCTCATCAGGGCGTCGCGCTCGAGCAGCTCGAGAATGGCGTTCCAGGTTGCCTGCTCGATCTGGCGTCCTGCGGCCAATCCGTTGGAGGTCGGCTGCAACCACATGGGCTCGTCGCCGTTGTAGGGCAGATAGACCAGTTGGGCCGGGACGAGGCCCGGCGTCGCAGCCTGGGGGGAGAGGCGCAGGCCATCAACCCAGCGGACACGATCGCCTGAGCTCGGGGACGCCGGAGCGCGGCTGAACGCGAACTGCTCCGGTATCAGACGGGCTCGATCGCCCAGCGAGCTCGCCGCGATCGGCTCGGATAGCCACGAGTCCGGCGGGAACGCGGACAGACGCTCGACAGCCTCGCCGGCCGCCTTCTGCAGTGCGCGCCGAAACTCCCAGGAGGTGCCTCCGGCTCGTTGAAGCCCTTTCCATTGCTCGCTGCCGGGAAGCAGAACGGCTACGTGGAACAGCTTCAGCTCATCGTGGAAGGGCGGGAGGTTGAAGTAGCGCCCTCCGAGCGCTCTGATGTCGGACTCGGCGTCGCCACCGATCGAGTTGCTTGGCGACCAGTCAAAGTCGAGGCGGGCCAGCACGTCAGCCGCGCTGACCCCCCGCGGCCTCAGAACTACTCCTGCTCAGAGTCCTCAGCCGCCTGCACCTGGTCGTGCGCAGCCGCGGACCAACCGGTACCCGACCCGGACTGGCTTCCGCATGAGGATTGCGTTCCTGCGAGGGCGCTGCTCTCAGGCAGCTCTGCTGCTATCCAATGCTCGTTCGAAACCAAGACGACACCTACTCGATCCGACTGCATCCATCCTCCGATCGCGTTGGCGGAACCGCCCGATCAAACCACGTGCCCAAATGCGTGTCAAGAGGCAAGTCCAATGATCTGACCTTGGGGGCTAACTGCAATCGCGTCGCGGCGGGGGACGTGGGCCTCAGATCATCGCGGGACCGGCGATCTCACGGCACAGATCTCAGAGACGAGGGCGATGAAGTCCTGGGGCGATCGGGCCCCTACGGGTAGATGACCGGTCGACCCAACCGATGGATCTGAGAATCCCGAGCTCGGGGTGGCCCCTACCTTTGGGTCGCCCGCTCGGTCAGAGAGCGGACCGGCAACGCTTCGAAGGCGTCGCGTGACATTCGGATCGCCGAGCCTTTGTTGGAGGGCACGAGCCAGGTTGGCTCGTCTTCGGGGCAGTCAGCGTCGCGCAACTCGCCCTCTGCCGCTAGGCAGCCGAACAGGACGAGAGTGAACCGGAGCTCACCGGTCATCGCGTGCCGCCATAGGCCGAGCAGGTGTTCACCGTCGTTCAGACGGGAACACGGGGATCGACTTCGGTCCTGCTCCCACGGATAGAGCGGCAGCCCGTACCCAGGCGACCGCCGGGGCCTCTCGTGCAGCAAGTCTTGGAGCGCGCGTGCGCCGCCGGTGTCCAGCCAGGCCTCGTCGAGAACAAGGCTCGCCGTCGCAAGCGCGACCTTGGCGACGAACCTCGCCCATGCCGCGAAGTTCCGTGGAGTCAGCGGGTAGTGAACCTCGGCCACCCCGTCAAGGCGCATCGGTCGACCCACCGCCCGGACGCGTTCCCCGTGGCGCGACCGGCGAACCTCGAACTCACGCTCGGCGCCTTCTGCGACTTGCCAGACTGCGCTCCCGTCGGCATCGGTGCCGATCTCGCGAGGTCTCACCGCGATGACGCGGGACGAGTCCGCACCGCGCTCGAGCTGCACGTGTGCTCCGTCGCCGAGCACCGCCGTCGATTGCGGAAGCCGCTTCGCTCCACCCGAGGCGACGAACCGGGCAATCGGCTCCGACAGGAACGGATGCTCGGCAACGAGGCTCTCCACTCGGCCAGCGAGGCTGTTGCACCGCGAACACACCGCGTCCGGTGCGATCAGGCGCGCACCGAAATGCTTCTCGGCGAGCACGTGCTCGCGGGTGAGCGCGCTACCGCGAGTCCCGCAATACCAACACCGCCTAGGTCTTACCGCGGTCATTCTGTTCCACGAGCCCTAGGTCGTGTTGCCGTTCTCCAGGGCCGGCAATGCCCACGACGGGAAGTCCTCTGGGTCGTCACTGTCGACGATCATGATGTCGGCCCCGCGAGCGTCTCGGGCGAGGGCGTCCGCGGCCCGTTGTGCCGCGGCGCTCGAGCGATGCGTGCTTCGGACGTTGCTGAGCGACGCGCCGTCGGTGAGGAGGTACTGGCTGGGTGCGCGGCGGAGGATCCAGAGCGTTGGCCGACCGAGCTCCGGTCGGCTGGTCACCGCCGAGTCCCTGAGCCAAGACGCGAACAGCGGGTCCGTAAGGCGCCAGTTCCGTGGCTCGTGCTGCACGACGAACCCCGTCTCATAAAGGCGGGCGAGCGCCTTGTTAGGCCCGCTGGCAAAGCGACCCACTCCATAGGGAGGGCGGCCGTTGGCGATGGCGAGGGCGACGGGAAGCGCGAGCCGATCGAGCGAACGGAGTGACCGAGCCTGCTGGCGATACGCCTCATCCGTCGCCTCACGAAGTCGGCGCCATGCCACGGCGACGGCGGCGACGTCAACGGTTCCCATACTGCTCTCGGCGCGGGTCATCTCGATCAAGCGTTCGGCTGTCGGGAGAGAGCCTTCGCTGCGCTCTTCGATCTCGGCAGCCCATCGGGATGCCACAGATGCGCTCACGCCGTCGAGTCGGAGCATTTCGCCGATTGCCTCAGCGACGTGTGGCATCTTTCCGAGCGCGATCTCTGTCCCCCACCCCAAGAACGCCGCTTCGTCATCCGCCGTCAGCTCGCCGATTACGTCTGAGCCCGCGAAGATCAGACCAGGCTCTTCGATCGCATGCTGCAGACGTCCTCGGAACGTCCACAACAGGTCGTCGACACCATCGAGGGGGCCCCGCCGGGTGCGCCGGGCCACGAGTTCGTCCGCGCCGAGAAACGCCAACACGACCAGCCGACCCGACGCCGACAGCCGAATAAGGGCATCGACCGCGGCGGCGAACAGCTCGGGAGACCCCCCATCGTCATCGCCGGCGTGCGACGTCAGGACCGCGTGGATCAGCCCTCCGCCCGTGGCGTCTCCGAGTTCGAGGAGTGCCTCTGCGACGTTAGGCGGCCATCGCTCCTGCGGGTAGTCGAGCCACGCTCGATCTCCTAGGTACAGGCTCACCACGCCCCGCGCAAACTCCATGCAGAATGCCGCCGTGCTCCCGCACCTGGTGATATCGAGGGCAGCGATTCGCGCACTAGCCGGAAGGCGTGCGAGCACGAGTCGAGACACCGCCACGGCCTCCGAGGCGGTATCCGCGCGAAGTGTAAGGAGCCCCCTGGCGGCGAGTAGGCGCACAGCCTCTCGGATCGTGCTCTCGTGGACCCGCTCGGTGAGCGTGCTCACTCCTCGCCCCCGATCCGCCACGAGTTCCTCTGGCGCTGCGCGGCCTGGACGCCGGCAACGACGTGACCGCGGCTGACGCTCTTTGGCGTCCGGCTCATCTGGACGATTCGATGCGTCTCACGCGCGATCAGCATCGTCCTGTGAGGTGCACCACCGCTCTCCTGCAGCAGCTCGGTTATCGCGTCTTCGGTGATCTCGCAGCCCAGCGCGCGGAAGGCGCGGCTGAGGCCTTCCCTCCAATCGGTCTCGGCTATCTCTTTTAGCGAGTGGGCGATGCCATGGAAATGAAGCATTCCGCCTTCTGCGAACAGGGTCTCCATCGCCGTCCGCTCACTGCCGGCGAAGACAAAGCTGGGCGCGCTGCGTGCGGCCAGGCGATCGCGAAACAGAGCTTCGATCGCGCCGCGGTCCGGGAGCGCGGTGATGGCCTGGACCTCGTCAATCAGTACGACCGCAGAACTGTCCTGGCTCTCTGCCTCGGCGCTGATCTCTCGGAGCACAGCGTCGAGTTCCTGCACCCCGGAGTGCTGCTCGCGATTCAGCGCCTGCATAGCCCCCGCGACCGCGGCGCGGGTCGCGGGGTCATCGATCAGCGTCGTCACGCCGAGTCCGATCTCGTACAGGGTGTTCACCGCGCGCGAGGCGCCGGAAAAAAGCTTGCCCTTCGCCGTCCGGTACGCACAGAGCTGGTGTCGCAGACGACGGGCAAGCTCGGCGCTGTCCGGGCTCCCTTCTCTGGCATCGAGCAGGAACACCATGCAGCCCGCGCGAGCCAGCTGCTCCATGGCGCCGAGCGCGACGGTCGACTTTCCGGTGCGGCGAACGTCGATGAGCACGATGTGCTCGGAGCTCTCGACCGCAAGGCGCACTTCTTCGATGTCGCGTGTGCGCCCGATCTGCCACTCGAGCTGAACCGGCGGGCCGACGGGGAGAACATCACCTCTTGTAGTCATTCCGACGATAGTTTATCGCAATAACGACGATAAGGAGGACTCTCAAATCAAGGGACCGATCCAGCAGGCGTGGCCCGGCGGTTCCATCCGATCGACCCAATGGACCGGGTGCCGCGCGCAGGGCGGGTGTGTTGCGCGGTGTGCGGTCGCGGTCGCGGGGTTCGCGCGAGCGACATCTCGGTGCGTCAGCCGCTGTAGTGCGGTTCGCTGCCGGGCGTCTGATGGTTGACGATCCGTACGAGCGTCCGCGCTTTCTCGAGGGTGATTTCGGTGTCGGCGGGCTCCTGGAAGCCGACGGGCGCGGAGACCTCGTGCACCGCCAGCGCCGTGCCGCGAGGGACGGGCGGGGAGACCGCGCGCCCGGTCGAGTCGGTTGTGAATTCAGCTCCGACAGGTTGCCCGCCCTGGAGGATCTGGAAGGAGATGCCGCCGAGCTCTGAGAGGACGGGCTGACCGTTCTGGTCGAGCAGTTCCTTCTGTACGACTATCCGCCCCACGCCGCACGGGTCGACCGGCGGCGGGTCGAAGATTTGAGCACCGATGAACCGGGAGTCCCTCGGCGGGGAGAAGAAGAAGCCCGCCTTCTCGATCGTGATGACGCCGGAGGCGAGCAGGCTGTCGGTGCCCGTGCCGGGTGCGGGGAAGCTGGGATTGGTCATCCAACGCCCGAAGATGGCGGCGAACTCGTCGAGCGAACGCTGGTAGGAGACGAACTGCAAGCCTCTCTCGTCGCTGCCGTCAGGGTTCAGGGTCAGATACGGAACGCCGCGGCGGAAGATGCGGGTTCCGTCGTGGAGGGTCCCTCGCGGGCCGGCCTTCCGGATGTGCGCGGCCGCGGGACATGCGGTCCCGGTGAATTCGCCCTCCTGTGCGACGACGGTCCCTTCCGGCAGGTCCAATCGCGATCCGTCGCTCTTGCGGCGACCGATGATCTGCTGCTGTTCGTCGATGCTCTTGCCTTCCATCGCCGCGACGTCCTGGCGGATCTTCAGATAGGCGACGTAGCTGCCACCCGCGGTCCACGCCGGCTCCTCGGGGCTGCGTTCCGGATCGAGGAACACGACCTCGGGGCGTTCGGGGCTGGGGATGTTGCGCAGACCGTCACGGAAGCCGAACTGTTCACGCTTGTCGTGGCGTTGGAAGCCGACCTCGAGGGAGTCTCCGACGACGGCAGCGGGATGCGTCGCGGACAGTCCGGCCTTGAACGCGGCGACGGCGGCATCGGAGGTGCTGAGGATATAAAACAGCACGTCACCGGGGACGGGGGCGACACCCGTGAGAGCCGGCAGCGTCGGCGGCGTCGCGAGCTCGACCGGGATCTGCTCAGCCGATAGTCCGAAGCGTCCGGTGCCCGGCGCGGTCTGGAAGAACGAGGCCGCGAACGCGACGTTCACGGTCGCGACGCGGCGCCCTTCCTCAACCGTGCTCTGCAGCGTGCCGACGAGTCCGGTGACGTCGGTGAGCCACGCCTTCACAGTTTCGGGCGTGAGCTGTTCGCTGAGCGTGACGCTCAGGAGGGTGGCGTCAGCGTCGGGAGTGCGGATGACGGAGTCGGGCAGGATCCCGGTGGCGAGGCGATTCGCTGGTGCGCTCATGATGCTGTTCTCGCTTTCTCCCGGGGGAGCGGGAGTCGATGTGGTTGACACGTGACACGCGCCACCGGCGTTCTGTCAATAGCGGACGCGGGTTCTCTTTCGCGAACAGTAGCATCGCTCGCCGATGGCGCCCCGGCGTCTGCGAAAATGCGACCCCGAGTTCGTGATGAAGAACGCAAATGCCGCCCAGATGTCGCTTTTCGAGCTCGAGAAGCTTGAGAACCCGCGGCTCTCAGATCGCGACGCGGTCCGGGCGATCTGCGACCGGCTGCTCGCAGAGTCCGGTGTCACCGAGCCCGTGAACGTGGAGCTGCTCGCCTCGATGCGAGGTATCTCGCGCATCACCGAGGCTGTGCAGGGGCCCGCAGGGATGCTCGTGCACCACAACGGGCAGATGAGCGCTCACATCCGCGCGAGCGACAGCCGCCCGCGCAAACGCTTCACGATCCTGCACGAGGCCGGCCACACGCTGCTGCCGGGTTACGTCGACTCGGCGCATTTCCGCTGCGCCGGCCCGAGGACCCGAGAGGAGCAGCTCTGTGACCATGCCGCCAGCGAACTGCTCCTGCCGCGCTCGACGTTCACGGCCGCCCTGCTGCAGACGGGGTTCGGGACGGAGGCAACGGAGCGTCTCGCCGCTGCGTATGACGCGAGCATCGAGGCGACGGCGCTCCGGAGCATCGAGCTGTGGCCCGATGATGCGCTGCTGCTCGTTCTGCGTCTGGGACACAAGCCGATCGAGGCCGGTCGCGAACACGAGGTTGAGCCGAAGCTCCGTCTGGCCTGGTCCTACAGCAAAGGCAACTGGCCGTTCATGCCGCGGCACAAGTCGGTCGCGCCGAGCACGCCGTTCGGCCGGGCGCTAGCCGGTGAGCTGATCGACGAGGCCGGCTCACTCGGGGAGCTCGCGACGGCGGATTCGGGTCCACTGTGGATCGCTGCGAGGCGCTACGGTGCCGGCGATCGGGTGCTCGCGATGATCTCCAGGCATTCGACGCTTCCGATCCGCGCAAGACGACGGTGATGGCCGAGCCGCCGCAGGAGACGATAGGCGCGCGGGTGAAGCGGTTCCGAGAAGACGCCGGTCTGTCGGCGACCGAGCTCGCGGGAAAAGCCGGGGTCTCCAAGAGCTACTTGTCCGCG
>DATHNH010000182.1:0-3557 GCA_035486255.1 Solirubrobacteraceae bacterium
CGCGACTCGGCTGGCCGACCGCGTGATCGTCACCTCGGACAACCCCCGCTCCGAGAACCCTGAGGCGATCATCAGCGAGATCCTCGTCGGCACCGGAACCGGCGTCGAGCACGACTCCGACCGGCGCGCGGCGATCGCCGCCGCGATCGGCGGCGCCCGGCCGGGAGACGTGGTCGTGATCGCCGGCAAGGGCCACGAGCAGGGCCAGGAGCTCGCCGGCGGCGTCAAGCTGCCTTTCGACGACGTAACGGTCGCTCGCGAAGCGCTCTGTGCAAGGGTCGGCTGATGGGTCGCATCCTCATCGGGGGCACGGCAGCCCTGCTCATCTGCATCTTCTTGAGCCCGAAGTTCATCGAGTTCCTGCGCCGCCGCGAGTTCGGCCAGCAGATTCGCGAGGACGGCCCTCAGGGCCACCACGAGAAGGCGGGCACGCCGACGATGGGCGGGATCATCATCTTTCTCGCGGTCACGATCCCGTATCTGATCCTGACCGACTTCGAATGGCGCTCGGTCGGGGTCTTCGGGACCGCGATCGCCTGCGCGTTGCTCGGCTTCGCGGATGACTACACCAAGCTCGTCAAGCGCCGCTCGCTCGGTCTGCGCGGTCGCACCAAGCTCGCGATCACGATCGCGATCTCTCTGGGCCTTTGGTATGTGGCAAGGCACGAGGCCAATCTCGCGCCGACGTTGCGCCTGCGCTTTGTCGACTATACGGTTGATCTGGGTGCCTTCTACCCGGTGCTGATCTATCTCGTGGTGGCCGGCACGACCAATGCCGTCAATCTGACAGACGGTCTCGACGGTCTCGCCGCCGGCTGTGGCGCGATCGTGTTGCTCGCCTATATCGGCATCACGTTCATCGCCGAAGACTTCGATCTCGCGATGCTCGCAGGCGCGCTCGTCGGCGCGTGCATCGGCTTCCTCTGGTTCAACGCGTTCCCGGCCACGATCTTCATGGGCGATACCGGCTCGCTCGGGATCGGCGGTGCGATCGCGGGTCTTGCGGTGATGACCAAGACCGAGACGCTGCTGATCCTGCTCGGCGGGATCTTCGTGATCGAGGCGCTGTCGGTCGTGATCCAGGTGATCTCCTTCCAGATGACCCGAAAGCGGGTGTTCTTGATGGCACCCATCCACCATCACTTCGAGCTGCGCGCGTGGTCTGAGACGAAGATCATCCTGCGCTTCTGGATCGTCGCTGCGATCTGCTGCGCGATTGGATTCACGCTCTATCGCCAGAGCCTCGGTTGATGAGCGCCCGCCCCACGCGCCTGGAGTGAGGACGGCTCGGCTGTGAAGCTTCGGCCCGATATCCCACCCGGTCCCTATTTGATCGTCGGTCTTGCCCGCTCGGGGATCGCCGCGGCGCTTGCGCTGCGTGCCAAGGGAGCGCGGGTGATCGGTGTCGACATGGGCACACCGACCGGCCTGGAGACGCTCGCTGCGGCCGGCGTGGAGCTGCATCCAGTCGAACACGGGGTGGCGCTGCTCGACGGGGTCGGCGCGGTGGTCAAGAGTCCGGGCGTCCCCGCGAACGCGGCGGTGATCGTCCAGGCCCGGGCGCTGGGAACGTGCGTGCTGGGGGAGCTCGAGCTCGCTTGGCGGATGCTGGCCAACGAGTTCATCGCGGTGACGGGCACGAACGGGAAGACCACGACGGTCGAGCTGATCGGCCACATTCATCGCCAGGCAGGTCTCCCGGTATGCGTCGCCGGCAACGTCGGCAACGCACTCAGTGGGCTGGTGGGCACGGTGAGGGAGAGTGCGATCGTCGTTTGCGAGGCATCCTCCTTTCAACTCGAAGACACGCTCGCGTTCGCCCCGGAGGCTGCCGCGCTACTCAATCTCACCCCGGACCATCTCGATCGTCACCGCACGCTCGAGGCATATCTACAGGCCAAGCTGCGCTTGTTTGCCAACCAGGATCGTCAGGACGTGGCGGTCGTGCCGCTGGGTTTCGAGCCCGAGCGGCTGCTCGGCTCGGCACGTCGCGTGCCCTTTGGTCGTGGGCCTGGCGCGCAGCTGTCAGAGAGCGAAGGAGCGTTGTACTGGCAAGGAGATCGGCTGATCCGCATCGGCGAGCTGCGCTTGCGAGGGGCACACAATGTGCAGAACGCGATGGCTGCCGCCGCGGTGTGCCTGGCGCGCGGGGTCGACGTGGAGGCCGTGCGCTCGGGCCTATGCAGCTTCGCCGGCGTGCCTCACCGCCTCGAGCAGGTGGCAAACAGGGACGGTGTGCTGTTCGTCAACGACTCCAAGGCGACAAATGTCGCGAGCACGCTCGTCGCCCTGGCGGCGATGGCGGCCGAGCGCATGCCGGTGCACCTCATCCTCGGAGGGCAGGGCAAGGCGCAGGATTTCACCGCGCTGCGCGATCCCATCCACGGCGACTGCCGCGCCGTCTACCTGATCGGCGAAGACGCGGGCGTGATCGAGCAGGCGATCTGCGAGGGAGAGCTCGAGGTGCACATGTGCGGCGATCTCGAGCACGCGCTGGCGCTCGCCGCCGCGAAGGCGCTCAGCGGTGAGGTCGTGCTGCTCTCTCCCGGCTGTGCGAGCTTCGATCAGTTCACCGACTTCGAAGCCCGCGGCGAGCGCTTCCGCGAGCTCGTCGAGAGCATGTAGCGGTCGCTGGAAACAGATGGCTTCGCCGCTGGCCGTCGTAGTTTCGCTGCGGGCTGACGGCGGGGTGCACGGCGGTTCTCGCACGAGCGGGTACGAGCCGTAGAGGCTTCCCGGGTCCGGTGTCGAAGAGGGCTCTGATGTCTGCAGCCGGACGGCGCTCAAACTCCGCCACGACCTCGAAGTCGCGGGCCAAGCGCGCACCGAGAACCGCTTCCGCCCAGGCCCCGCGCGGGCAGTCGCTCGAGTACAACGTCCTGTTGACAGCCACCCTCTGCCTGCTGGCCTTCGGTGCCGTCATGGTCTACAGCGCCTCTTCGGCGAGCAGTCTCTTGCAGAGCGGTGGCAGCGGCACCGGCCAGCTCGTGAAGTTCGTCCTCTACGGCGCCATCGGCTTGTTCCTGATGCGGGTCTTGGCGCGTGACGGGATCGCCCGCGTGCAGGGCGTGGTCGCGCCATTGCTGGCCGTCTCCTTTGTGCTCGTGCTCGCCGTGCACATTCCTCACGTCGGCGTCAGCGTGAATGGTGCGCGACGCTGGATCGGCAGCGGCCCGCTCCAGTTCCAGCCCTCGGAGTTGCTCAAGCTCGCGCTCGTGCTCTACGCGGCGACACTGCTCGCGCGCCGCCCCCAGCGCGTGCACGACCTGCGCGAGCTGTGCAAACCGCTCTTGGCGGTCGTCGGTAGCGCCTGCCTGCTGGTCGTCACCCAGCCCGACCTCGGCACAGCGATGGTGATCGCCTTCACGACCTGCGCGCTGCTCGTAGCGGCAGGCATCCCCGCGCGCAACCTCGCGATCATCGCCGGCTCGGTCGTAGCGATCGTCGCTCTGATCGCGATAGCCCGGCCCTACGAGCGTGCTCGCCTGACCTCTTTCGTCGATCCGTGGGCACACGCCTCGGGTAGCGGCTTCCAAGCGGTTCAGGGCCAGATCGCG
>DATHNH010000183.1:0-7592 GCA_035486255.1 Solirubrobacteraceae bacterium
GGCTTTCCGTCGCTCGAGCAGTCGGCGAAGATCGGCGAGGCGTGTGTGCACGCGGGCGCGGATTTGCTCGAGCTGGGAGTGCCCTATTCCGACCCGCTGGCCGACGGTCCCGTAATCCACGAGGCGGGGACACGCGCGCTCGCGAACGGTGCCAGTCTCGCGGGGGTGCTCGAGGTGGCTCGCACGCTGGCGCTCCGCGTGCCGGTGGTACTCATGTGCTACGCCAACATGGTGTTCGCGCCCGGCGCCGAGGCGTTCGTCGAACGGCTCGCCCAGAGTGGCGCAAGCGGCTTGATCGTGCCCGACCTGCCGTTGGAGGAGGCGCCTCGGGTGCTGGCGGCTTGCGATGCCTGCGGTCTTGCGCTGGTGCCGTTGGTGGCGCCAACCACGCCGCCCGAGCGACTTGCCAAGATCGGGGGGGAAGCGCGCGGCTTTCTGTACACGGTGTCGGTCGTCGGCACAACCGGCGAGCGCGCGGCGCTGTCGGATCGTTTCGCCGAGGTTGTCAGCCGCGCGAAGGCGAGCACCGCCGCGCCGGTGGCGCTCGGCTTCGGGATCTCGACTCCCGAGCACGCGCTGCAAGCGGCACGAGCGGGCGCCGATGGCGTGATTGTCGGCACCCGGCTGGTGCGGGCCGCCGCCGAGTCCGATGATCCCGCGAGCGCGGTCGGCGAGGTCGTAGCAGAGCTCGCGAGTGCCTTGGTCGCATAGCCGGCGTCCCACCCGGGCGCGCTGTTATAGGATTCGCCCGCAATGGGACTGGTACTCACCGTAACCGCCGGCCTGATCATCTGGATCGTGCTGTGGGCACTGGGTGCGAAGGGCTTTGACTCCTTCATGCTCGCCACCTTGATCATCGTCGTCGGCGCCTCCGTGAAGATCCTCTCCGGCTACCTGCCCGGTCGCCGCGACTAGCTGTCGCGTGCGCGCGCGCTGGCTGGGCACTGGGTTCCTCGCCGCTCTCGCCCTCGTGCCGGCGCTGGCCGGGTGCGGTGGCGTGAGCAGCTCGACAGCCGCCGACAACGTCGGTACTCAGCTCACGATCTATTCGAGCTTGCCACTCCAGGGTCCCTCGGGAGCCATCTCGCAGCAGATCGTCGGCGGCGAGAAGCTCGCGCTTTCGGATGCGCAGGGACATGTGGGTCGCTTCACCGTGAGCTATGTATCGCTTGACGATTCGAGCCTGACGAGCGGCGAGTGGGATCCGGGAATGACGGCGGCGAACGCGAAGGCGGCAGCGCAGGACCCCACGACGATCGCCTATCTCGGCGATTTCAACTCGGGCGCGAGCGCTATCTCGCTGCCACTTACAAACGCGGCCGGCATCCTGCAGGTGAGTCCCGCCAGTCCCTATGTGGGCCTGACGTCTTCGCTCGATGCGAACGAGGGTGAGCCGGAGCGCTTCTACCTGACCGGTAAGCGCACGTTCGGTCGGGTTGCTCCTGGGGATACTGTGCAGGGCGCCACGCAGGTGGCGCTCATGGGCAAGCTTGGCGTGCGTGAGCTGTACGTGATCGCCGACCAGGACCCGTTCGATACGCCGCTGGCACAGATCGTCGAGAGTGATGCTCGCAAGGCAGGGATCAAGGTGGTGGGCGAGGACACGCTCACGATCGCCCCGGGCGCAAGTTTCACCGGTGAGGTCAAGAAGGTCGCGGAAAGCGGCGCCCAGGCGCTGTTCCTCAGCGCAAGCGCTACCGGCGAAGCTGCACAGTTGTGGCGCGAATTGCATGCTGCCTCGCCGCGCCTATCGCTGCTTGCCTCGGCAACGATGCTCAATAGCGTGTTCACCGCGCATCTGGGGGCCGCCGAAGGGGCTACGTTCGTCGGCTCCCCTACGCTCGCCGCGCGACTCTATCCGGCTTCGGGCCAGCGCGTGCTCGCCCAGTATGCGCGGCACTTCGTCGCGGCGGCCGAACCCTATGTGCTGTATGGCTACGAGGCGATGAGCGTCGTACTGGCGGCGATTCGCGCTGCCGGCAACAGTGGGGACGACCGTCAGGCTGTGATCGAGAGGTTCCTTGCCACGCACGACCGTCGTTCTGTGCTCGGCGTGTATTCGATCCAGCCGAGTGGTGAAACCACATTGTCCAGCTACGCCATCGACCGTGTGGTCAAGGGCTCGCCTGTGTTCTGGCGCGCGTTCGACGCGCCGGGCTGATCATCCGAGTGCGGCTCGTAGGGCCGAGTCGAGTTGGGGATAGCGGAACTGGTAGCCGAGCACGAGCGCCTTCGCAGGCAGCACGCGCGCGCCGCTGGTCACGATCTCTGACATCTCGCCATATAGGAGCTCGAGTGCGGCTCCCGGCACGGGCAGCAGTGCCGGGCGGTGCAGTGCTCGGCCCAGTGCCTTGGCGAAGTCGCGGTTGCGCTGTGGCTCGGGTGCGGTGGCGTTGATCGGTCCTTGCCACCGCTCGTCGTCGATCGCGGCGAGCACGATCTGTACCAGGTCCTTTGGGTGTATCCACGCGATGTACTGAAGCCCGCCGGCCACAGGGCCGCCCACGCCGAGCTTGAACGGGGGGAGCATCTTGGCGAGGGCTCCGCCGTCACGATCGAGGACCACGCCCGTACGCAGTCTCACTACGCGCAGCCCGCATCGCTCGGCTGCTTCGGCCTCCACCTCCCATGCCCGGCACGTTTCCGCCAGGAAGCCGCCTCCGGCGGGAGCCTCCTCGTCGATGGGCTCGTCGCCGTGACTGCCGTAGTAGCCGATCGCGGAGCCGCTGAGGAGTACCTGTGGCTGCTCGTCGCCGGCAAGTGCGTCCAGGCCCGCTACCAGATGCCTCGTTCCCGCAATGCGGCTCTCGCGAATCGTCTGCTTGGCCGAAGCGCTCCAACGCTGAGCGATGTTCTCGCCCGCGAGATGCACGATCGCGTCGCGCCCCGCCAGGGCCTCTGCCGGGGCGGGTTCGCGCGAAGGGTCCCAATGCTTCGCATCGAGTGTGCCCGGCGAGTCGCCTGTGCTTGGCGAGTCGCGCGTGCCGGCGGAATCGTCGAGCGCGCCTGGCGAGTCGTCAATTGTGCCGGTGGGATTGGCGAACGTTCTCGTGGGATCGCTTAGAGCGCGGGAAGCCCGTGTCGAGCGCTCCAGTCTCTCGCTTGCTCGCTCAGGGTCGCGTGAGAGCACCGTCACATCGTCGCCGCGCGCCCTCAGCGCGGCTACCAATCGCGAGCCGATCAGGCCTGTCGCACCGGTGACCGCTATGCGCATTGCGGATCCGTTGTCGCGGGCGGGCCTACGATCATGACGCGCGCCGGCTTCACGGGGGGCGCCAGACCTACGATCGTGACGCGCGCCAGGTTCACGGTCGGCGCCAGACCCACGACTATGACGCGTGCCGGGTTCATGGTCGGCGCCAGACCTATGATCATGATGCGCGCCAGGTTCACAATCGGCCGGCAAACCACGACCATGACGTGCATGGTGAGTCTTTCCTGCTCTCAGCCGTTCGTGTGAACGCGCTGCTCACCCATGCCAGTCAGGGTATCGCCCTGCGCGAAGCCAACCTCCTGGCCGGCGAGTGCGTTGCCGCTCGCGCGCGCCTGCTCGGCGACCGCGGCCGCCACGGCCGGGGCCACGTCGCGATTGAAGACAGACGGGATGATGTAGTCGTCGCGCAGCTCCTGGTCCTCGACGATTGCCGCGATCGCCTGCGCGGCCGTCATCTTCATCTCCTCGGTGATCGCTTTCGCGCGCACGTCGAGCGCGCCGCGGAAGATCCCGGGGAAGCAGAGCACGTTGTTGATCTGATTGGGGTAATCGGAACGGCCGGTGGCCATGATCCTGACGTAGCGAGCGGCCTCCTCGGGGATCACCTCGGGGTTCGGGTTTGCCATCGCGAACACCATCGCGTCGTCGTTCATCTTGGCGAGTGCCTCGACCGGTAGCGCGCGCGCTCCGGAGAGGCCGACGAGCAGGTCGGCGCCCTCGATCACATCGGCAGGCGCGCCGGTGCGATTATCGCTGTTGGTCGACTCGGCATACCAGCGCTTGACCGAGTTCATCGTTCCGTCCTGGTAGTCCTCACGCTCGGTTGACAACGCGCCGCGCGAGTCGGCGCCGATGATCTCGCGAACTCCCGCCTCCAGCAGAATCTTGGTCACGGCTACCCCGGCGGCGCCAAGTCCGATCACGAGCACTTTGAGCTCGGGGAGGCTGCGACCGGTCAGCTTGACCGCGTTCAGCAGGGCCGCCATCACCACTACGGCGGTGCCGTGCTGGTCGTCATGGAACACCGGGATGTCGAGATCGCGTTGCAGGCGCTCCTCGATCTCGAAGCAGCGTGGAGCCGAGATGTCCTCGAGGTTTATGCCGCCGAAGGACGGCGCGATCAGCGTCACCGCGCGCACGATCTCGTCTGTGTCCTTCGTGTCGAGGCAGATCGGAAATGCGTCGACGCCGGCGAACTCCTTGAACAGGCAAGCCTTGCCCTCCATCACCGGCATCGCCGCTGCCGGTCCGATGTCGCCCAGGCCGAGCACGGCGGTACCGTCGGAGACGACGGCCACCGTGTTGCGCTTGATCGTGTACTGGAAAGCCTTGTCGGGATCGTCCTTGATCGCGGTGCAAACTCTGGCCACGCCGGGCGTGTAGGCCATCGAGAGATCGTCGCGCGTCTTCAGCGGGTGCTTGTTGTGCTGTTCGATCTTGCCGCCGACGTGCAGCAGGAAGGTCCGGTCGGTCGTGTCGATCACTTCGACGCCGGTGAGCGAGCCGATCGCCGAGAGGATACGGTTCCAGTGGTCGCGGTTGGAAGCGTCCACGACGATGTCGCGCACGCTGTGCTCGGCGCCGGCCTCGACGAGGTCGACGGCGACGACCATTCCGCTCTGCTCGCCGATCATGTCGGTGACCTGACCGAGCATGCCCTGCTGCTCGTCGATCTTGACGCGGATGGTGAGGCGATACTGGGCGCTTGGGGTGACGCTCACTGGGACGGGACTCCTCGAAATAGTCGGCATACCGGCCGGGCGGCCCGGCATGTTATTTGCTCCTGGCCGTCCACCCCGCGCCGGGGCGTATCGAGGGAGCTTTGAGCTGCCGATGGCGCCCATTTGGGCGTCTCTCGTGCGTGCAGGGGGTGGAGCACTTTTGAATGTGTCTATCTCCGGCTCGGGCGAGGCTTCGAGAAGGGGGCCCTGCGACCGCAAGAGCGCCTAATAGAGTGCTCGGCGTGGAGCGCCGCGTGTTCTTGATCGATGGTCCGAGCCTTGTCTACAGAGCGTTCTATGCATTGCCAGAGTCGATCGCGACCTCCACGGGCGAGCCGACCAACGCGATCTTCGGGTTCGCCTCGATGCTTGTGAAGATCATTACCGACCATGGCGTGCAGCCGACGGTGGTTGCCTGGGACGCGGGCAGCTCGGGACGCACTGAGCTGTTTGCCGACTACAAGGCCGGGCGGCGCTCGCGCCCGGATCTGCTCAAGGCACAGTGGCCGGCGATGGAACCCCTGGTCGAGGCGTTTGGCTACCGCAATGTGAAGCTCGAGGGCTATGAGGCCGACGATGTGATCGCCTCGCTCGCCGAGCAAGCTCGTCGCGCGGGCGTGCCGGTGACGATCTTGACGGGAGACAGAGACGTCTTCCAGTTGATCGACGAGCAGGGGCTCGTACAGGTGATGGCCACCGCGCGTGGGATCACCGAGACCAAGCTGTACGACCGCCGGGCGGTGATCGACCGCTATGGGCTGCCACCTGAGCTGATCCCCGACTTCTACGGGCTCAAGGGCGACACCTCCGACAACATTCCCGGCATTCCCGGCATCGGCGAGAAGACCGCGAGCGAGTTGATCCAGCGCTTCGGCGGGCTCGAGCAGGTGCTCGCGCATGTGGACGAGATCAGCGGACCGAAGCGCAAACAGAACCTGGTCGATCACGCCGAGGATGCGCGCATGTCGATGAGCCTTGCCACTGTGCAGCGCGAGTTGCCGATCGACTTCGACCCGGGGGGGGAGGCGGCGCACGAGCCCGATCGCTCGCGTCTGCGCGAAGTGTTTCGCCGCTACGAGCTGAGGGATCCGTTGCGTCGCCTGGAAGAGGCGCTTGGCGAGGACGAGCTGGTGAGGACGACCTCTTCGGATGAGGTGAAGCTCATGGCACGCGTGCGCAGCGGCATGGTGCACGACATAACAAAGCTGGCGACGGCAGGCGATGCGGCAGGGGAGTTGTGTGTGGTGGTCAGCCAGAGCGAGGCGCCGGAAGGAGAGCTGTTCGCCGAAGGTTCGCCGTGGCGCTTCGCGGTTAGCGTCGATATGTCGCCCGGCGCGTCGACGGGCGACGGCAAGGGTGACGGGCGCGGCTTGCACGGGGTGGTGCTCGTCGGCGAGTGCGCCGGTCCCGAGGAAGTTGTGGCCGCTTGCGCCGAGCATCCCGTCGTTGCCCATGACGCGAAGGCGCTCGGCCTCGTCCCGCGCGGGCTCGCGCACGACACGCTGCTCGGCGCATATCTACTGGAGCCCGCTCGCCGCGGCTACCCCCTCGACGAGCTGTGTGAAGAGCGCGGTCTCGTGGCGGAGGTCGAGGACCCGCTCGCGGCCAAGGCGCTGCTACTCGGCGCGTTGGCCGCCTGGCAGCGCGAACAGATCGCCGAGCGCGAGCTACAGGGGGTGATGAGAGACATCGAGCTGCCGCTGGTGTCGGTGCTGCGCGAGATGGAGCTGCTCGGCGTGCGCTTGAACGTGGAGCGGTTGCGAGAGATAACCGCACGCGTGTATGACGAGATAGCGGCCCTCGAAACGCGCATCTTCGAGCTTGCGGGTGAGGAGTTCACTATCGGGTCTCCCCAACAGCTGGGGGAGATTCTGTTCGTCAAGCTCGGGCTTTCGCGCAAGCGGCGCGGCAAGACCGGTTACTCCACCGATGCGCGCGTGTTGCAAGCGATCCGCGACGAGCACGAGATCGTTCCGTGCATCGAGCGTTGGCGCGAGCTTTCGACGCTGATCAAGACCTACTTGGACGTGCTGCCAGAGCAAGTGGACGAGCGTTCGCGTATCCACACCACGTTCTTGCAGGCAGGAGCGCAGACGGGACGCCTGGCGTCAACCAATCCCAATATGCAGAATGTTCCCATCCGCACGCCGCTGGGACGCGAGATCCGTGGCTGTTTCGAGGCCGAGGACGGGTGTGTGCTGATCTCGGCCGACTACTCCCAGATCGAGCTGCGCGTACTTGCGCAGGCGGCCAACGAGCCGGTGCTGGAGGAGATATTCAGGCGCGGCGAAGACGTCCATACGGCCACGGCATCCGAGGTGTTCGGCGTCTCCGTCGAGCAGATCGACCCCGGGATGCGCTCGAAGGCCAAGATGATCAACTACGGAATCGTCTACGGGCTCTCCGACTTTGGCCTGGCCGATCGCCTGAACATCCCCAGAGAGGAGGCCAAAGCGTTCATCGACGCCTACCTGGCGCGCTTTGCATGCGTGGCGCGGTTCATCGAGGAGACGATCGAGCAGGCAAAGCAGGAGGGGCACGTCAAGACGCTGTGGGGCCGTCGTCGCCAGATCCCAGAGCTGCAGGCGCGTAACTACCAGGTTCGCTCGCTCGGCGAGCGGCTGGCGGTCAACACCGTCATCCAGGGCACGGCCGCG
>DATHNH010000184.1:0-3197 GCA_035486255.1 Solirubrobacteraceae bacterium
CGACTACTTCACGAGCCTCGTGCTCGGCGAGGAGATGACGGGTGCGAACTCTGGCGGGCTGGCGATGGGCGTTGCCGTGCACACCGACATGGCGATGCCGCCGATCCTCGCGTTCGGCAGCGAGGAGCAGAAGCAGGAATGGGTCGTGCCCGCGATCAAAGGCGAGAAGATCCTGTGCATCGGCATCACCGAGCCCGACGCGGGCTCGGACGTCGCGGGGATCAAGACGCGCGCGGTCAAGGACGGCGACGAGTACGTGATCAACGGCTCGAAGACCTACATCACCAACGGCCATCGCGCCGACGTGATCGTGCTCGTGACGAAGACCGACCCCGACGCAGGCTACGGCGGCTTCACGCTGTTCCTCGTGCCGATGGACGCCCCCGGGGTGATCCGCGAGAAGAAGCTCGAGAAGCTCGGCATGCACGCCTCGGATACGGCGCTGCTTGCCTTCCAGGACGTGCGCGTGCCCGCGAGCGCCGTGCTGGGCGAGGTGGGCAAGGGCTTCTACCACATCATGTGGGAGCTCCAGGGCGAGCGCCTGATCGGTGCCGCCGGCTCGGTGGCCGGCGCGCAGAAATGCTTCAATCGCACACTCGACTACGCCAAAGAGCGCAAGGCGTTCGGCCGTGAAATCGGCAAATTCCAGGTGATCCGCCACAAGTTCGCGGAGATGGCGACGAAGATCGAGAGTGCGCGCCAGATGGTGTACGTGACCGCGTGGCGCTTTGCCAACGGCGAGTACCCCGTGCGCGAGATCTCGATGGCCAAGCTGCACGCTTCGCGGATCGCGGTGGAAGTAGCCGACGAGTGCATCCAGATCCACGGCGGCGCGGGCTACATGAAGGAGTACGGCGTCGAGCGCGCGTGGCGCGATTCGCGGTTGAACCGGATTGGGGCTGGGACCGACGAGATCATGCTGGACGTCATAGGTCGTTCATATGGTCTTTGAGACAGGGGCGCATGCGCCCCTGTCCCCGACGGTGCATGCACCGTCGGGCCGACCGGTACATGTACCGGTCGGCACGGCAAAATGACCCCCACTCCCCCATTCACAGATGAGCACGAGGAGCTTCGCGAGTCGATTCGGGGATTCCTCGATCGCGAATTCGCGCCCCATTCGCAGCAGTGGGAGGCCGATCGCTGGTTTCCCGACGAGGTGTTTCCGAAGCTCGCAGCGCAGGGCTTGCTCGGGTTGAAGTACCCGACCGAGCTGGGCGGTCAGGGCGGCGACTATCTGCACGAGGCGGTACTCGTGGAGGAGCTGTCGCGCATCGGCTCGGGCGGCACCGCCGCGGGAATCGGCGCACACGTCAACATCGCGACACCGCCGATCTGGAAGTTCGGCACAGACGAGCACAAGCGGCGCTACCTCGCGCCCGCGATCAAGGGCGAGAAGATCGGGGCGCTCGCGATCACCGAGCCCGACGCCGGCTCGGATGTGGCCGCGCTGCGCACGAAGGCCGAGCGCGTGGACGGCGGCTGGGTGGTGAACGGCGAGAAGACCTACATCACCAACGGCGTGCGCGCGCACTTCATGGTCACGGCGGTCAAGACCACGCAGGAAGGTGGCCATCATGGCATCTCGTTCTTCATCATCGATCGCGGCGAGGGCGTGTCCTCCGCAAAGCTCGAGAAGCTCGGCTGGCACGCCTCGGACACCGCCACGATCTCCTTCGAGAACGTGTTCGTGCCCGAGCAGAACCTGCTCGGCGAGCTGCACGAGGGGTTCAAGCTGATCATGGCCAACTTCCAGTGGGAGCGCCTGGCGATGGCGCTCGGCACGGTCGGCGCGATGCAGCTCGCCTACGAGCGCACGGCCGAGTACGCGCGCGAGCGCACCACCTTTGGCCGCCCCCTCTCAAAGCACCAGGCGATCAAGCACAAGCTTGCCGACCTCGCCACGAGCGCCTACACCGCGCGCTGCGTCACCTATGACGCGCTGCGTCGCTTCGTGGCCGGTGAGGAACCGATCAAGCAGGTGACGATGGCCAAGCTCATGACCCAGCGCGCCTCCTTCGAGCTGATGGACGAGTGCCTGCAGATCCATGGCGGCATGGGCTACATGGGCGAGCACTGGGCCCAGCGGGCCGCCCGCGACGCCCGCCTCGGGCCGATCGGCGGCGGCAGCGACGAGATCATGCGCGAGATCCTGGGGCGTCTGCTGGGCTTGTAGTCGCTCGCGGGATTTGCTCCAAAGCGGGCGTGATCCTATCTCCGGCGCCCGTTCCGGGCGGCGCCTCTCCAGCTCAGTCGCTCTGTGGTGACATCGACTCCAGCGGCTCGGCGCTGCCGCGAATCGCGAGCTGACCGGTGCCGGCCGTCTGCTCGGCGAAGTGCTTGCTGAGCATCGTCTCCTGGCCCTGGTAGTTGGACCCCACGTCCTGCCCGTAGAGCACGTCAGGATCGGCGGCCATCCGCTCGAACGCAAGCTTGCACACCGGTTGGCGATGCTCGACCATGAAGGACACGTCGCGCGCGCGCACCTCGAGGGCGGCGCGGCTGCCGTGTTTGCGCTTGCCCTGTGAGTAGCCGAACCCCGGGTCGAAGAAGCCGGCATAGTGGGTGCGCAGCTCGCCCGCGGTCGGGTCGTAAGCCAACATCTCGGCCGCGTAAGAGGGGGGAATGCTGACCCCCTCGGCCGAGAGCAGCAGGTAGAACGCTTCGGGCTCGAGCACAATCCGCCCGCCGTGCTCAGGGTGCACCGGTTCCCAGTAGTCCTGCCACTTGAGCTTGCCGATGTGTGCGAGGTCGACGGGCAGGCTGTTGCGCTTGGCGCGATAGCCGACGAGATTCTCCGGCGTGCCCTGGATGTTGAGACTCAGGAACAGGCCATCGGACAGCGAGAGCTCGCTGGCGCGCAGCGCATGGCTGTCCATGTACAAAAGCGGGAACTCTTCGTGGACATGCGCCAAGTCGTTGTCGCTCAACCGCGCATCGCCGTGGATGAGACGAACCTGGTTCAGCGACAGGCCCTGCTTGACGCGGACCGCAAACGAGCGCGGAACGACCTCCAAGTAGAGCTTGCCGTGGTAGCCGGCCGCGATCTCGTCGAAACGATGATTACGATCGGTTATCACCCTGGTAAACACGTCCAGGCGCCCAGTCGAGCTCTTCGGGTTGGTCTTCGCGCGAATGTCCGCCGGCAGGTGGAGCTCCTCGATCAGCGGCACCAGGTACGGGCGGTCCCGCTCGAG
>DATHNH010000185.1:0-2222 GCA_035486255.1 Solirubrobacteraceae bacterium
CTCGTCGCTGCCACCCGACCGATCACCGGCGAGTCGACGACGCTGCCGGTGCTCTCGCGTTCGATCGCCGCCAACGGGACGCGGTGGCTGAAGGTGCTGCTTCCGGGCCGCCCCAATGGCGCGAGCGGCTGGATCGCAGAACCGGGCACACACCCGGCGGTAACCGCCTGGAGCATCGTCGTCAACCTCGCGGCCCGGCGGCTGCGGGTCTACAGCGACGGCAGCCTCGTGAAGGTCTTCAAGGCGGTCGTCGGCAAGCCATCGACGCCCACGCCCACAGGTGAGTTCTTCGTCGAAGAGAGCCTGCAGATGCAGGTAGGCGAGCCCGGCGGGCCGTTCGCGCTGGCGTTGAGCGCCCGCTCCAACGTGCTACAGGAATTCGAAGGCGGACCCGGCCAGATCGCGATACACGGACGTGACAACCTGGGCGGCACGCTCGGCACAGCCGCCTCGCATGGTTGCGTGCGCCTCGCCACCGCCAGCATCGACTGGCTCTCCACGCGCATCGTCCCAGGGACGCCGGTGACGATCGAGGCGGGGTGAGCCTTGGGTCCGAGCGCTAGACACGAGACATCCCAGCCGGCAAAAGCTCGAGCAAGGATCTCGTACAGGCGAAAAACGGAAGGGGGGAGATTCGAACTCCCGAGGCGGGGGTTGCCCGCCTGCCGGTTTTCAAGACCGGTGCATTCAACCGCTCTGCCACCCTTCCGGAGCAACGTCGCTGAAGGCTACCGGCATAAAACGGCTTTCGGGCCCTCGCCCGTGCGGCCGTAGCATGGTGGACCGGAGCCCCGAAGGCCAGGAGCTCCAGCACCGGAGGCCGGCCGCTTCGGGCCGGAGCCCGCGCCCCGCAGGCTCACTCTAGCCAGGAAGCTGCGGGATGTTGATACCGAAAATATGCCCCACGGAGGAGATGAACGCTCGCAGGACACCCTGCATGACCGGCTGTGGCAGGAGCGCGCCTGCGACAGCGCTGAGCAGAGCCCCTACGGCGAGATTGCGCCAGTCGAGCCTTCCAACTCGGCGCGATGCTGCGATCAGGTAGTCCAGCCGCGCCTCGATCTCCCGGCTCTCCTCGCTGGACAGCGAATACGTGCGCTTGGCGTACAGCTTGAGCCCGTTGAGGGCCTCGGCGATCTCTTTCAGCTCGGCCTCGGAGAAAGGGGTGTTATCGACGGTGCCGAGGTTGTAGAACTCGTCGGCCTCCCGCGCAAGGTCCGACCAGAGATCCGGGGCCTCGACCACCGTCTTAACGCCCGCCGACCACGCTCTGACGCAGTCGAGAACGCCCTGCCATCTGATGCCGATCCTGACTTGCTCGACCCCTTCGCTGTTGGTCGCCCTTACGTCGAGCACGCCAGCGTCCGCCGGCACAGGCCCGCGAAAGTTGATGATGACACTGCGCGGGTCCGGCCCTTCAATCACCAAGCGTGCGCCGGTGTCGTCATGGTGGATCGTGAGATGGTCCCTGTCCCCGTGTCCTCGCTTTGGATGAGGGTCCAGCGAGAAGAGACGCGGCTCGATGCCCGACTCCTCGATCGCTTTATACAGCTCGTTGCGGCTTCTCTTCGAGAGGATCGACTCTGGCTCGGACACGAGGTCAGGATAATCTCGCTTGACGAGACGATGGGTCTCAGCCGATCCTCGGTTCCGAGGAAGGCGTGCGTGGCACTCGTCGAGCAGAGCGACGCTCGCCCGCTCGAGGCGCCACGAGCGAGCTCACGCGGACGGCCGATCCCCGATCCAGTAGCGCGGACCCGGCCCGTAGCGAGCAGCGCGATCGTCGGGGTTGGCGAGCACGCAGCGATCCAGCGACAGGCAGCCGCATCCGATGCACTCCGTGAGCCCTTCGCGGAGGCGCTCGAGCTCCGCTATCTGGCTGTCGATGCGCGCGGTCCAGGCACTCGATAGGCGCGACCAGTCGCGGCGCGTGGGCGCCCGGTCCTCAGGCAGTCGCTGCAGCTCGCGAGCGATCTCCTCCAGCGACAGGCCGACTCGCTGGGCGAACACGATGAAGGCGATGCGCCTGAGCACCTGACGCTGAAACCGGCGATGCCCCGAGCCGACGCGCTCAGCGGCGATCAGCCCCCGTTGCTCGTAGAAGCGCAACGCCGAGGCCGCAACGCCGCTGCGCCTCGAGACCTCGCCGATGCTCAGCAGCGCACTCACCGCGTACAGCAAACCACGGCTCGCTCTTGACTTCAAGCTTACTTGAGCTTGTA
>DATHNH010000186.1:0-6997 GCA_035486255.1 Solirubrobacteraceae bacterium
CCGGCCAGTTCGAAACGCAAACGCTACTTACCAAGTATCCCGCCGCGATCGTCGAGCGCGTCGCGCACACGATCCCGCTGGGACGGATGGGTAGCGAGCGCGAGTTCGCTTGGCTCGTTGCCTATCTGGCCTCGCCCGCCGGCGACTTCTTCTCGGGAGCGGTGATCACGATGGACGGGGCCAGAGACGATTGGTTGGGGCCGTGGCCACCGGCGCAGGCGGCCGACGAGCAGGGGACGCCGCTCAGCGAGAAGCGACGGGGATGAGCTCGAGCGCGGCGAATATCTCGGGATTGGCTCGAGCGCGACGATATCTCGGATGAGCTCGAGCACGGCGAATACCTCGGGATGAGCTCGAGCACCGCGATGCGCACGAATGAGCTCGAGCGCGGCGTCTCCAGGCTACCGAACTTTGCCATCCGGTCGAGGGCCTACGGTCAAAGGCCTTGTTTCGCGGGCATGGCACCAGGCCGGTTCCCTAATGTGGCCAAACAAACGCTCATCGCAGGTCAACACTCATGTGAGTAATTTGTGGGCGTAGTGTGCCGTGTGACGCGAGTCGTGCCAGTGCCACTAGACACCGATGTCCGAGCAAGATCGACAAGAGCCCGACGCCGAGCCTGACCGTGCACGGTCGCGTGGGCTCGATCCCAAGCGCCTGATCGATAGGCGCACGCTGCTCAAGAGCGGCCTGTTGGCCGGTGGCGCGCTCGCGGGGGGTGGCGCGGCGCTCGCGGATCTGATCGCGCGGCAGGAGGCAGCCCCCGACGACAAGCACCTGGCCAGGCATTCCGCCGCCGCGACGCGAGGAGTCGCCGGCTCCCAGGGGCAACAGGCTCAGAGCGCAGCGACACGGCCGCCGGGCTCCGGCGCCCGCTTCCGCCAGCCCAACATCCTCGTGATCATGGTCGACCAGCTGCGCACTCCGCAATGGTTCTCGGCCGGCGCCGCCGCCAGCGCGCTGATGCCCAACCTCGCGCGGCTGCGCGACGGTGGTGTGTCCTTCGGGAGCCATTACACGGCCGCCAACGACTGCACACCCTCGCGCGCGGCGCTGATCACAGGGCTTCACACCCACCAGACGGGCTGCATGATCACGGGTGGGAGCACACTCGACCCCGGTTTTCCGACCTGGGGCTCGATGCTGCGCGAGCAGGGCTATCGCACCTATTGGTATGGCAAGTGGCATCTCACGCATGGCGACAACCTGTGGGACTCCTTTGAAGACGCCGGCGCGCTCGAGCCCTACGGCTTTGCGGGTGGCACCTACCCTTCGCCCGACGGGGCACCAGGGCAGGGCTGGCGAGTCGATCCGCACATCGTCACGCAGTTTGAAAAATGGTTGCCGCTCGCGCCCAAGCACGAGCCCTGGTGTACGACCGTGTCGTTCGTCAATCCACACGACATTGCCTGGTGGTACCGCTGGAGCAAGCGCTTTGCCTCGGAGGCTCAGCCGGCGAGCGTCGTGAACGAACTGCCGCCGAACTTCGAGACACCCGAAGAAATGCAAGCCAAGCACAAGCCGTTGTTGCAACGCTCGCTGCAGGACACGGCGCAGGCATCGTTCGGCACGGTGCCCTACGGCGGACCGGAACTGGAACAGACTTGGCTGCCGTTCATGGATCTCTACCTGCAGTTGCTCGGGGAGGTCGACGGCCACATCGGCGCCGTGCTCAACACCCTCGCGAGTCGCCCCGACGTTGCTGCCAATACGGTCATCTTGTTCACCTCCGATCACGGCGAGTACGGCGCATCGCACGGCATGCGCGGCAAGGGCGGAGGGGCATACGAGGAGGCCATCAGAGTGCCGCTGATCGTCAGAGACCTGCGCGATCGTCAGATCACGCAGGCGCCGGCGCAAACGCGCACCGGACTCACTTCGAGCGTCGACGTGGCGCCACTGATGCTGGACATCGCCACAGGTTCGTCCTCGTGGCGCAACGACGGCATTTACTCGCATATCGCCTCACGCCACGACGTCAGTGCGATGCTGGGCGACCCGTCGGCCCCCGGACGCGAGTACGTATTGCACGCCACCGATGAGACCGTCACCGAGTTCGCTCTCGAACCGTATGCCGCGGACGCGCCGTTGCATGTCGTGGCATTGCGCACACCGAAGGCCAAGTACGCGACCTATTCGAACTTCGCCCCGGATAGCATCAAGTTGTTGAAGGCCGGCCGCGAAACAGAGTTGTATGACTACAGCACTGCTCAGGGGCGCATGGAGCTGAACAACGTGGCGGGGCGTAGCGCCCTGGAGTCCAAGCTGAACGCGCAGATGCAGCGTGCGGTTCGCGACGAGTTGCGCGAGCCACTGCCCAAGCGCTTGTACTCAGCACACAAGCGCGGCCTGCTCGACTACTTCAACACTGCCGAGCGCGCCGCGACCAAGGCCACCGAAGAGCGACGCAAACGCGCTGAACGCGAAACCGAAGAAGAAGCGCCTTTTGGTGAAGAACCAGGGCTGGCAAACGGTGGGGAGTCCGGGGCACGCTCGCGGCGTCACGCAGGCCGAAGACGGCCAAGGCGGCGCAAGGCGAGACGTCTAGGTTGACCGTTCGGCGGCGCGCAGGCCGGTGAGTGTCCAGATGGTGAACAGAGCGATGAGCGCCAGCGCACACGCGAACGCCAGCCCGGTGTGTTCGTGTATACCTGAGATCAGACCGCGCCCGGCTCCCAGAAAGGCGGTTGCCGGATTGACGCTCGCCACCGCGTGAATCCAACCTTTGAGCAGCGATAGCGGTACATAGACCGGCGCCAGGAACAGGATCAGAAAGACAGGTGTCTGCATCAGCGGCCCGGACTGGATCGAGCGGAAGCGGAACGCGACGCCGGCGGCCCAACCGTAGCCAACGAGCACGAGCAGCATGGCGAGCCCGTACAGGCCAAATACATCGATGCCGTCGCCGGTGATGCGCATGCCGGCCAGAAGGGCGACCGAGCTCACCACGGTGAGCGTGATCACCGCACGCGTAAGTGCCACCAGCGCGTAGCCCAAAACGATCCCGCGGCGGTTGCCCGCGGCAAGCATCAGGCGTCGCGCGAAACCGCTTTCGAAGTCGAAAGCTACGGTGAAGCCGGTGAACAGACCGCTGAACAGCGCCGACTGGGTCAGCACGAAGACGAACTGAAACGCCGTGTAGCCGGCGGGGAAGTCGAACCCGGGCACCGAGCCGAGCGCGGACAGTCCGCCGGCAAAGCTCGCCAGGAAGACGAGCGGGAAGACAAGCGAGGGTACGATCAGGTCAGGGCGGCGCAGGTAGGTGTGCATGCTGCGCCAGGCGACCGCGCGAGCAACGCCCCACGTACCGGCGCCGACGGGGTGATCTGGCGGGCCCCCCCGAACGCCCGCCGAGCGCGCGTCAGGTCCGTGCGCTTCTCCGCGGACCGTTGCCGACCCGGCCGCATGGCGTGCTCGTGCGTCTGTTCTCCGGGCTGGCTCGGCGCCGCTCACGTTCTCTGCAGCCTTCCGCGCAGCGTGAGCGCCACCAGCCCCAGACCGACCGCCAACAGGGCGATCGCCACCGCAAAGCCGCGCTCGAGCGCGGTCGCGTCCCAGCCCACGATGAACAGGCTGCGAAACGCCTCGATCAGGTAGGAGATCGGGTTCCAGGTCGCGATCGTGTGAAACCAGCCGGTCTCGAGCAAGTTGCGCGGCAGATTGCTGGAGGACAGAAAGATGAACACGAAGAACAGCGGGAACATGCCCTGGACCGCCTCGCCCGAGCCGGTCCGCAAAGCCGCTGCGCAACCGATGGCCCCGAACGCTGTCGCCGCAAGCGAGCCGAGTGCGATCACGACGAGCGCGCCGGCCACGCCCGCGTCGAGGTGAGCGCCGAAGATCAGGCCGATCAAGATGTAGATGCCGGACTGCAGAGCGCCGAGCGCGGCGACGCCGACGAGCAGCCCGGCGATCAGGGCCAAGCGGCGCATGGGGGTGAGCGCAAGGCGATTGAAGAAGCCGCTCTCGATGTCCTCTGCCAAGTTGGTGCCGGTGTTGATCAGCGAGAACATGCTGCCCTGGATGAAGGCCACGGCGATCGCGAACGAGATATAGGAATGCGTCGGAAAGCCGGGTAGGCGCGTAGCGGACTGCAGCCCGCTGGCATTGACGGCGAGCAGCATCGCGGGGAAGAAGATGATCGGGAACATCTGGAAGGGCTGGCGCAGCGTCTTCAGCGTCGAACGCCTGGCAAGCGCGCCGACTTGCGTTGTGATCGGTGCGCTCACGCGACAGCTGGCTCGGCAGGTGCGTCGTTCGTGCTCTGCTCCTCGGTACCCTCGGCCGCGCCCTCGAGCGAGCGCCCCGTCTTGGCAAGGAACACGTCGTCGAGCGTGGGGGAGTGGAGGCGCAAATCGGCCACCTTCAAGCCCTCGGAGTCGAGCACGCGCACTATCTCGGCGAGGTCGCCGGCGCCTTCCGGCAGTTGCGCGGCGACACCGCCCGCAGAGGCTGACGTCTCTGGGCCGAAACGTCGCAGCACGGCCACCAAACGCTCACGATCGCCGGGATCTTGGGGGACGGCCTCCACCGTCTGATTGGCGATCTCGGCCTTCAGTTGGCTGGGTGTGCCCTCGGCGACGATCTTGCCGTGGTCGATGATCCCGACACGGTCGGCCAACACGTCCGCCTCCTCGAGGTACTGAGTGGTAAGGAAGACGGTTACGCCCTCCTGGGCGAGCCGTCTCACCTCCTCCCACAGGGCAGCGCGGCTCTGTGGGTCCAGGCCCGTCGTGGGCTCGTCCAGGAACAACAGTCGGGGGCGGTGAAGCAAGGCCAGCGCCAGGTCCAAGCGACGCTTCATGCCGCCCGAGTAGCTACCTATCTTGCGCTCGGCGGCTTCGGTCAAGCCGACACGCGCAAGCAGTTCCTTGCCACGTGCGTCTCGCTCGTGCTTGGGTAGACCGTGCAAAGCGCTCTGCAGACGCATGTGCTCGCTACCCGTGAGAAATGGATCGAGCGCCGACTCCTGCAAGGAGACGCCGATCGCGCGCCTGACTTGAGAGCCCTGGTGCACGACGTCGAGACCCGCCACGCGTGCGCTGCCAGAGGTCGGCGGAAGCAGTGTGGTCAGCACCAGCACGGTCGTCGACTTGCCCGCCCCGTTGGGACCGAGGAATCCATAGATCTCACCTGGAGCCACGTGCAGGTCGATGCCGTCGACCGCGCGCACGCCGCCCTTGAAGACGCGTACCAATCCCTCTACTTCGATTCCGTTGTCCAGCTGGCTCACCAGTTGCACGTTATATGCAGTCCGCGACAGATACCGAGGGGCACTAGACGAAAAGTTCGTCGGGCGAGCCGATGATGCGCAGGTGATCGTTGACTCCGGCGATCGTGAACAGGCGCTGAACCTGTTCGGTGCCAGGCGTCAGGGCGAGCTCCTGCCCATTCTGGCGTGAGCGCTCGTGCGCGGCGAGGATCACGCGTAGGCCAGCCGAGTCGACGAACTGGAGGTCCTGTAGGTCGAGCACCATGATTGCGCTCGGCTCGTCCTCAGCCTTGTCGATCGCCTCCTGCAGGAGTGGAGCGCCGAGCAGGTCAAGTTCACCGTGAAGTCCGAGCACGATCCTGTCCGGCTCCTTGCGGACATCGATGCGTAGATGCTCCCCTGGAGACGCCACCGCTGGAATTTTAGCGCCGCGAGGGCCCTTGTTGCGATGCGCGCAAGCCCAGCAGCGCCAGATCGTCGCGGAGTCCGAGTTTGGCGTGTTCGAGCGCGACATCCTCGATGTATTCGAGCAGGCTCTCGAGATCGAGACGAGGTGCTTGGCGACACAGCTCGATCAGGCCGGCCTCGCCGAGCTCGACGTTTGGGCGACCCGCATCCGTGACTCCGTCGGTGTAGAGCAGCAGCGTCTCACCGTCGCGCAGCTCGGCCCGGGTCTCGACGATCTCGATCGGGTCGAGCACGCCGAGCAATGTGCCCGGTCGGCCGATCAACTGTGCCTGTCCGTCGCGGTCGATCAACAGCGGCGGAGGGTGGCCTGCCAGCGCCACTGTCAGATGCGTCTCTGCGCTCCTCGAGTGCGCCGCGACCAGGCACACGGTGCAGAGGTCGGCTCCGGGTGGTTGGCGGCGCAGCGCACGGTGCAGTGTTTCAAGCATTTCCGTCGGGGACTGCTCGCTCATCGCAGCGGCGCGCAGAGTATGGCGTGCGAGCGCCGTCACGCCGGCTGCGCGTGGACCCTTGCCACAAACATCGCCGATCACGAGCATCCAGCGATCCGGGCCGTACTCGAACACGTCGTAGAAGTCGCCGCCGACTTCGTTGAGCTCGCCCGCGGCGCAGTAGCGCGCTTGGACCTGGAGGTCCGGAATCTCTGGCAGCGACTCCGGCAGCAACGCCTGCTGGAGGGTCTGGGCGATGCGTGAGCGCTCGGTATAGAGACGAGCGTTTTCCACCGCTGTGCCGGCGCGACGGCCGAGCCGCTCGCAGAGCGCCAGATCGGCGGGGGAGAGGCGGCGCAGCGACTCGGCGGAAACGAGCGTGATCGCGCCGATTGGGCCCGTTGCCCCGATCATCGGCACGATGATGACCGCCGTAGCGCCAATCGCGCTGAGCAGCTCCAGGTGCTGGTTGTCGCGTGCGTATTCGGCCAGCGCGTCAGCCGGGATGTCGGTGTATATGTGTGCTTCGCCCGTGCGGATCACCTCGGGAACGCCGGCGGGCTCGTCCAGCGAGGGCCGGTAGTCGCGGTCGAGCCGCTCGGCCAGCTCGAGCTTGGCCGGATCGGGATTGTGGACAGCCACCCGTTCGATCTCGTCGCGCTCGTTGACGAGATCCACAGCACACCAGTCGGCAATCTGCGGAACCGCCAGGCGCGCGATCCGCTGAAGGGTCTCGCCGTAGTCGAGCGACGATGCCAGCACTCTGCTTGCCTCGGCCATGAACCGTTCGGCGAGCTGCACTCGCTTGACCTCGGTGATGTTCTCGAAGACATTGACCACATAGACGACGCGTCCGCTCTCGGGGTCGGTGATCGGAGATGAACGG
>DATHNH010000187.1:0-6479 GCA_035486255.1 Solirubrobacteraceae bacterium
TCAACTTCATCTATGGCATAGCGGCGATCTCCAACTCTCACTTCTACGTGCGCGAAGCCACGTACATCATCAGCGGGCTGAACACATGGGGCTGGGTTCTCATGATCACCGGCGTCATCCAGTTCTGTGCCGCGATCGCCATCTTCGGACACGTCGAGTGGGGACGTTGGGTCGGGATTCTGACGGCGTCGATCAACGCCATCATCCAGTTGATCTTCATCCCCGCCTATCCCTTCGGATCGCTGGCTCTGTTCGCGCTCGACATTCTCATCATCTATGGCCTGGTCGCCTATGGCGGACGCCAGGGCAAGGTTGCCTGAAGCAACCTTTCACACACGAAGGAGACCCGAAACCCTTACACCGAGAGGATTTACCATGGCAGCCGTCACTCAAGACACACAACGCACGCTCGAGGGCATCTCGGCGGGCGAGCTCGACATGCTGGAGACGGCTGTTGGCTTGCGTGAGGTCGATCTCGCAGCGAGCGGCCTCGACGGGCGCACGTTTGCACTGGTCAAGATCGCCGCGCTCGTCGCGCTCGACTCGCCGCCCGCCTCCTATGCCTGGCAGGTACCCAACGCGCTCGCCGAAGGCGCCACGCCCGAGGACGTCACCGGAGTGCTGCGCGCCGTTGCTCCACAGGTGGGCGGTCCTCGGATCGTAGCCGCGGCTCCAGAGATCATGCTGGCGCTCGGGCTCGAGCTCCCAGACGGCGAATAGGAGGATGGTCGCGTGCCCATCAGACGTCGACGACCCCTGCTGCGAGCCGCCGCCGTCGGTGGCGGCGCCTACTACATGGGAAAGCGTAGGGCCGAGGGACAGGCGCAGGCTCAGCATGCCGACGCTCCCGCGGCCCCCGCGCAAGCCGCCCCCACCGCCGCCCCGGCGGGCGGCGGTATGAGCTCCGATGCGGTCCAGCGCCTGCAGGAGCTCGCCGAGCTTCACAAGCAGGGTGTCCTGACCGACGAGGAGTTCGCCGAGCAGAAGGCCCGCATTCTCGGTTGATCGAGCACAGGAGACTCGACACCGGATCCCCGGCGATTTGCCGAGAGTCGTGGTTGGCCCTGAGTCGTGATCGGCCCTGAGTCGTGGTCGGTCCTGAGTCGTGGTCGGTCCTGAGTCACGGTCGGCCCTGAGTCACGGTCGGCCCTGAGTCAGGGTCGGCCCCGCTCTCGACGGTCTTCAGGTTTCGGAGGTGTGGGCGTGCTCGGTTGTTACTACGCATTCGCCCTCCGTATTCCCAGCGGAGATCTGCGCTCAATCGCGGATGCCCGCCAGTCGACCTGAGCGTACTTTTCAGCAATGTCGCTTGCCGTCAAGAGCGGGCGTCCACTTTCGCGAGAGGGTCTCGTGCGCAGGCCGCGGCTGCTCAGAAAGCTGGCCGACGGGCAGAACGCCCCACTCGTGTCGATCGTGGCGCCCGCGGGCTACGGCAAGACCAGTCTCCTGGCCGAATGGTCCGAGCAAGATCCTCGCTCCAACCTCTTCCTGTCGATCGAGCCCTGGCACGACGATTCGCGCTTGCTCATGCGCGAGCTCCTTTCCGGACTGGAAGAGCTCGAGCCGCTCGACGTACGTTTCTGGGATGTGCTCTCAGCGCTCGACTCGGACGCCGATGCCTCCGTGCTCTTGCCAATGCTCGTCGCCGCGCTCGAAGGCCGCTCCCAACCGGTTGTCCTGATCCTCGACGACGCCACCCCGCTCGTCAGCGCCGGTGCTCAGCAGGTATTGACCGTGGTCGCCGAACACCTTCCTCCGGGCTCGCAACTGGTGCTCGCCTCACGTACCCGTCCTGTACTTCCGTTGGGCCGATTGCGCGCACATGGCGCCTTGCTCGAGCTTGGCCCACTCGAGCTGGCGATGACCCGCACGGAGGCCGCATCGCTATTTCGCGTCGCCGGAGTGAAGATCGCTCCGAAAACACTCGATCTGACGTTGCATCGCACAGAGGGGTGGCCGGCGGGTCTGTATCTCGCGGCGCTCT
Source organism: Solirubrobacteraceae bacterium (assembly GCA_035486255.1). Taxonomy (GTDB): domain Bacteria; phylum Actinomycetota; class Thermoleophilia; order Solirubrobacterales; family Solirubrobacteraceae; genus Palsa-744. The sequence continues at coordinate 1,985 of DATHNH010000187.1, forward strand.
GCGCTCGCGAACAGCCCGACAGCGAAGCGGCGTTGACGCGATTCGGGGGGGACGATCACGTGGTCAGCGACTATCTCCGCGACGAATTCCTCTCCGAGCTGGCTCCCGAGGAGCTGGAGTTCCTCGTGGATACGTCAATCCTCGAGCAGCTGTCGGGACCTCTGTGTGACGCAGTGCTCGACATCAGCGGCTCTGCGGCCCGGCTCGACAGCTTGGCTCACAACGGCGTGCCTTTGCAGCCACTCGATCGCAGCCACGAGCGCTACCGTCCTCACCGGCTGCTGCGCGACATGCTGCTCGGCGAGCTGCGTCACACCCACCCTGAGCGCGAAGTCGCCCTACACCTACGCGCTTGCGCTTGGCACGTCGAGCACGACGAGCTCGACAGAGCGATCACCCATGCGGTCGCCGCCGGCGATCCCAGCCTTGCCGGAGACCTGCTCTGGGAGCACCTTCCCCGTTGCCTCACCGCGGGGCGCAACGACCTCGTCCAAGCGTGGCTCCGCAGTTTCTCAGCCGAGCAGCTCTCAGCCCATCCCACGCTGGCACTCACCGCTGCCCACAGTGCGCTTGCGCTCGGAGATCTGCGCGAGGCCGAGCATTGGGGGCTCGTCGGTGCAGCCGCACTGGCCCGTTCAGCCACCCCTGCGACAGTTGCCTCGTTGCCTGCCGGCGTCGCCGTGATCGAAGCCGCCGTCGGCAGGCGCGGGATGGCTCCGATGGGCAGAGACGCCGCGCGTGCCTATGCGCTGGAGGACGAGGACAGCCCCTGGCGTGCGATCTTCAGTCTCATCCAGGGTGTCGCGGACCACTTGACCGGCGATCCCGAGCAGGCGCGCGAACATCTCCAAGACGGCGTCCACCGCAGTTGCCTGGCGGCTCCCCCGGTCGAGACCCTGTGCCTCTCCCAGCTCGCCATGATCGCCGTCGAAGAAGGCGACTGGGACCAGGGTGCCGATTTGATCGCTCGCGCGGTCCACCAGATCGAACGCCACAACCTCTCCTCTTATCCGTCCTCGGCGCTCACCTTTGCCATATCGGCCGACGTACGCTCCCAAGTCGGTCAGGTCGACGAAGGCAAGCGCCACGCTCGCAGAGCAGCCCACCTGCTCGCGGGGCTCAGTGACTTCATCCCCTGGTACGAGGCCGAGACGCGAATCGCTCTGGCGCGCGCCGCCCTGCGCCTCGCCGACATCCGCGCCGCACGCACCTTGCTCGCCGAAGCCTCGCAGCTGGCACGCCGGGTGCCCGACGCCGTTATTTTCGGCGGCTGGCTGGATGACACTTGGGGCCTCGTCGACTCAGCTGCAACCAGCGCGCTCGCGGGTCCCGCCGCGCTCACGATCGCGGAGCTGCGGATCCTGCGCTTTCTGCCCACTCATTTGTCCTTTCGCGAGATCGGCGCGCGCTTGCACGTCTCCACCAACACGGTCAAGACTCAGGCCCACGCCGTCTATCGCAAGCTCGACGTCTCCTCGCGCTCGGGAGCCGTGGCACGCGCCGCGGAGATCGGCCTGCTCGACGGTTGACGGCACTTCGGGGCGGCGGTTTCGCGACGCGGTCGTATCAGGGGTGCGCTGCACACTCCACGGCCGTATGACCGCGCACAGCGGTCCATACACGCGGTCGGGTGCATGCTGAGGGGGTATGTTCGGTGAAGCTTCCTCTTCGGTTACTCGCCCGGCGTATGGCCCAGGTGCCTCGACATCCGCTCGGCGCACCTCACCACCATCGGTGCCAATTGCTCGAGTAGCCGCGCGCGCGTAAAGCTCGACTTGGGTGCCGCCACGTCCACCGCGGCGATCACCTCCGTGGACCTCGACATCACGGGCGCCGCTATGCACCTCTGGCTACCGACATACACCTGGTCGGCTATCGCGATTCCCTTCTGACGAATACTTTCGAGCTCTGATATCAGCTTCTCTCGCGCTGCCAGTGCCTCTTGGGAGCCGGGGCGATCCGCGTAAGCATCGATCGCATCGCATTGCTCCTGGCGGGACACGTGTGCGAGCAGCAGCTTTCCCATCGCCGTGCGGCTCGCCGGAAGGCGCGAGCCGCGACCTAGTCTCCTGGCGACTTCGCTCTCTCCCTGCCAGGAGCTGCGCGCGCGGCGGATGTACACGATGTCGCTGCCATGCAGGACTGCCACGCTTGCCGTGCATGTACTGCGATCGCGCAACTCGTCCAAGTACTCTTGTGGAAGCTTGCCGAGCACCGTCGAGCTGACCGCCGCCCGACCCGGATCGCCGGCACGCATGCCGAGCCTGTACTTGCGCCTCGGTCCCTGCTCCAGGTAGTCGAGGGCTACCAACGTGGAGGCGTACCTGTGAGTTGTCGGCCGGCTCATTTCCAGCGTCTCCGCGAGTTCTGCGATTCCCATCCACGGCCGATCCGGCGTGAACGCCGTCAGGATCGCCAAGCCGCGCTCGAGCGACTGCGAGTAGCGACCCTCGTGAGATGTGGGCAGATGCAAGATGCCTCCGCGAATAGGGGACATGGTCGTCATCGAACGGGCCTTCCTTGCACGCGCCTCTACTACATGTCGGTCTCGTCCCACACCGGGACAACAGCGAACACCATGGTGCTCGTATGGATGGACTCGGGCTAGTCAGCCCTGAATGTTTCAGCGCTGAAGGGAGCGGAGGGCGCGTCTCGTGCTCTACCTGGGCTCCGCCGGCAGTCCTTCGAGGCGCTCGCGCACGCCCTGTAGCCATTCGATCCGCGCGTTCCAAAAGCCGAGCTCCGCATCGCGCGACACAAGTCGCACCAGGCGGTCCCACTCAGAGCCATCCACGCCATCGGCTTCGGAAGCACGCTTGAGATCCTGTACGCGCCCCAGGCACACGAGCTCCTGGCCGTGGATGAGCTCGATCATGCGCGGCGCGTCGTGCGGGCGACATAGCGCGATCCTGAAGTGCAGGTCGTCGCGCAACGGTGGCTCGGCCGTAGTGGACAGCAGCCAATCCTCGAAGGACTCGACTCCCTTTTGCGTGGCCTCATAGATCGCACGGCGCCCCGAGGATCCGTTGCGAAGCGGCTCGCCGTTCTCGTCCACCCTACGCACAAGCCCCTCGGTCTCGAGCTTCTCGAGCGCCCAATATGGGTAGGAGTCGGCCAGATCGGCAAATCGCAGCTGTCGGCGTACGCCTGAGGCGATCCTGTAGGCATAGCTCGGCTGGTCGATCACCAGCCCCAGTACGGCATGCTTAGCAGACACCGGGCCCCGAACCGCCTTCCAACCAGTGGACTTCGTACGGTACGTGACAATAGTCGAAGGAATGCTTCGGTTTGGCCGATTTTGTCTCTACGGGGCGGTCTGGCATAGCGCGACTCTCACGACCCAATCCGGCCCATACGAGGAGAATTCCCACTTCCTAGGCCAATGCTCAGGAATGTGCTTCTGGGAGGAACCACCTCACAGTGCACCCGGTGGTCACGGAGTCGGAAACAAAACGCGTAGGTCGTAGCGAGCATTTCGCTGATCGCGTTCGACATGTCGATACGCGACGTTCCGCGAACCGGAAATCGGACGAGCTTTCGTGGTCTTCTCGACAACATCCCCTTGCTTTCGGTCGGTCCAGCTCAAGTCGAGCCTTTCGAGCGCCGATCCCGGCTCTATGGCGCAAGAGCGGATCAGGGGGGGAAAGCCCCTCACGCCCGAACAGGCGCGAAAGGCGCACCGATGGATGCGACTACTCGTGCTTGCGGCTGTCCTCCAAGCGTGGACAGCGGTTGCGCTCGTGGCGCTGATCGAGCCCCATCGCCAGGCTTTGCTCTTGGCGGCTGGGATGGTCTACGCGCTGGCCGCGCCGCTTCTGCTTCGCTACCTCACCCGCGATATCGATCGTCGCGTCGCCGCCGGCGATGAGCTCGCGGACGGCTCGTTGGCTTCGCCCATATCTCGCCATACCATCACCACAACGCCCTCAGGACCTACTTTCGCCTGAGTCCATGCGGGCCGCCGCAGTCCGTCCGGTCCGAGTCAAGCGTTGCGGCGGTAGGATGCGGGCGGTATGCCGACGTAGCTCAACTGGTAGAGCGCCGCTCTTGTAAAGCGGAGGTTGCCGGTTCGATTCCGGCCGTCGGCTCTGGCTCGAAGCGCGGTTCGTCATCGCTATGTGATCGCGCCGCGATTACATCTGTGGCCTGTGGTTGGAGTTGTGCTGTGGCCTGTGGTTGGAGTTGTGCTCTCGGTACGAGCAGCAAGGATCTACGAGCAGTATCTATGGCGCGCTACCCAGGATTGCTCGGCACGAGCAGCGAGGATCTACGAGCAGTAGCTAAGGGGCTATGCCCAGGATCGTCACCGGAGAGAGCACCTGGGCGTGACAGATGCTCTGCCCGCCCGGCAACTCCGGCGAGAAGCAGCGCGGGTAGCGATCCTTTCGCTGTAACGCCGCCGGTGCATATGGGTATCCCAATGCATGGAGTCGAACGCAGTCGCCGATGGACGTCACGTGGACACCGACGGCGACGGCGACGGCACCGACACAGG
>DATHNH010000188.1:0-3270 GCA_035486255.1 Solirubrobacteraceae bacterium
ATCCAGGTCTGGGCGTGTGCACACTCGAGCTGGAGAGGCCCGGCCCGTCCTACACGATCGATACGCTCAGAAGCATCCATGCAAGCAACCCTGACGCAGAGCTGACCCTGATCGTCGGTGCCGACATGGCGAGGACGCTGGCTTCCTGGCGCGAGCCGCGCGAGATCCTGAAGTTGGCGCGACTCGCCGTAGCCGAGCGTGAAGACGCCAGTCGTCGTGAGGTCTCAGATGCGCTCGCCCCATTGAACGCTCGAGCGCGGATTGCCTTCGTGGACATGCCGCGGCTCGACATCTCCTCCTCACAGGTCCGCAGGCAGCTGACCGCGGGCGAGCCGATCCGCGAGTTGGTGGGCGGGGAGGTGGCGAGCTATATCGCCGAGCACGAGCTCTACGGTCGCCGGCCCATAGCGCGGGCAGGAGCTGGGGGATGAGCTCTGAGGAGTTGCTCGCCGAGATCTGCCGCTATGCGGAGGACAAGAAGGCGGTCGAGCTCGTCGAGCTCGACCTGCGCGGGGTGCTCGGCTACACCGACTGGTTCGTGATCTGCTCGGGCAACACAGAGCGGCAGACCAAGGCGATCCACGACGGCATCCTCGAGGGTCTCAAGCACGAGCACAACGTGCTGCCGCGACGTGTCGAGGGCGTGGCAAGCGCCGATTGGATCCTGATGGACTATCTCGATGTCGTGGTCCACATCTTCACGCCCGCGACCCGCGAGTTCTATCGCTTGGAGCAGCTTTGGGGGGAGGCTCCCGCGCGCCGAGCCGAGGGAGCCGCCGGCAGCTGAGAACGATTCTGCGGCGCTCCCAAGGGGGCACATGGACTACTTCAGCGAAGAGCTCAAATCGGCCGGAGAGCACAGCACGGACCTGTAATAGACGACTGACGCCGCATAGCGAGCTGCGATTTGTGCCACGCTCAGCCGCGGACTCCGACCGGACGCTTCAAGTTGGGCGTGGCGCCCGGCATCGTCGCGTTGCGACAAACGCGCATTTGGGCGTCCGAGAATTGCGCCAACCGTCGAAGGCGGCCGGTGGCGCCGGAGGCGAGAATCCCGTGGTGGGCGCCGTAACGGACACGATCGAGGCCGGCTATCGCCCGCGGGCTCCATTTCGCGACGAGCTCTATGAGCTCGACGGCAGTGCGCGGCCGGCCGCCCGGGCCCTCATCGCGGAGCTGGGCAGACTGGGACCGGAGGGCTTGGTCGAGGCGGGACGTCGTCGCGACGCGATCTTCATGCAGCAGGGGATCACTTTTGAGACCAGCGGCGAGAGCGGCTCCTCGCATGAACGCCCGTTTCCCCTGGATCTCGTGCCGCGGGTGCTCACAGGAGAGGAATGGCGCGCGATAAAGCGTGGCCTGGCCCAGCGCATTCGCGCGCTCAACCACTTCGTCGACGACATCTACCACGCTCGCGAGATCGTTCGCGAGGGCCTCGTGCCCTGGCGCTTGGTCGCCGGGTGTCCGCACTTCGCGCGCGCCGTCCACGGGATTCGCCCGCCTGGAGGCGTCTACTGTCATGTTGCCGGCTGCGATCTCGTGCGCGACAGCGACGGATCGTGGCGAGTGATCGAGGACAACGTGCGCATCCCTTCGGGAATCTCCTATGTGCTCGAGAACCGCGCGGCGATGGCGCGCTTGGTGCCCGAGCTGTTTGCCTCCTATCGGGTACGCCCTGTCGATCACTATCCACAGCTGTTGCTTCGGGCACTGCGCTCGGTCGCGCCATCGGCAGAGAGCGAGGCTACGGTCGTCGTGTGGACACCCGGACCAGCGAACTCTGCCTATTTCGAGCATGCCTTCCTGGCGCGACAGATGGGCGTCGAGCTGGTCGAGGCATCTGACCTGGTCGTACGTGACGACGTGCTCTACATGCGCACCACACGCGGGCTGGAGCGCGTCCACGCCGTGTACCGACGGCTGGACGACGATTTCGTAGATCCGCTCGAGTTCATGCCGGATTCGTTGCTCGGCGTGCCGGGTCTCGTGCGTGCCTATCGCGCCGGGAGTGTCGCGATCGCGAACGCTTTCGGCACCGGCGTAGCAGACGATAAGGCGATCTACTGCTTCGTGCCCGAGATGATCCGCTTCTACCTCGCGGAGGAGCCGATCCTCGAGAACGTCAACACCTACCTGCTCTCTGACCGCGAGGTGCGCGAGCATGTGCTCGGCAGGCTCGGTGAGCTCGTAGTCAAGCCCACCGGTGAGTCGGGAGGCAAAGGCGTGATGATCGGCCCGCACGCGAGTGAGCTCGAGATCGAGCGGATGGGTGAGCTGATCAGGGCCCATCCGGAGCGTTGGATCGCCCAGGATGTCGTGCGCCTCTCCACTGCGCCAACGGTCTCGCCTGACGGTACGCTGCATCCGCGACACGTCGATCTGCGACCGTTTGCCGTCTTCGGCGAGAGCATCGACATCGTCCCGGGAGGCCTCACACGAGTGGCGCTGGAAGACGGATCGATGATCGTCAACTCCTCGCGCGGGGGCGGCTCGAAGGACACGTGGGTGCTCGAGGACGGCGACGACGCCGACCGTGCGGGACCGCCGATCGCCGACACTTTGCCACCGGCGCTGCCCGATTTGCGCTACGGCGCCTGGATGGGCCAGCAGCAACAACAACAGCAAGAACGACCCCAGCAACAGCAACAGGGGCCTTCGCGCGGGCATGGGCGGCTGACGCCGGTGCTCGCGGGAGTGGAGCAGCGGTCTAACCGAGCTCATGGTGTTGGCTGGGGAGCGCGCCCGCGCTGATGCTTGCCCGGATCGCCCACGATCTCTATTGGCTCGGGCGCAACCTCGCGCGCGCCGAGTTCACCGCACGCGCTGTAGAGGCCGTGTTTCAAGCCGAGGTTCAAGGCACCTCGGATGCGATGCCGAGCGTCAGCTTCGGCTCGAGCGGTCTGCTGGCGATGCTCGGAGACGAAGTCGAGCGCGAGCGCGCCGACAACGCCGACGCGCTTGCCCGACTGACCCTCGATGCCCACCGTCCGGGCTCGATGCTCGCAAGCGTGGAGCGGGCGCGCGAGGGCGCTCGCACCGTGCGCGACGTCATCAGCGCTGAGATGTGGGAGGCCATCAACACGACCACACTCAGTCTCCGGGGTGGGGGCCAGCCCGGCTGGGGGGCACCAGCCGGGCCGTATCTAGCGGCTCAATACGTAAAGCAGCGCACCGCGCTGATCTGGGGCGTGGCGGCACGCACGATGTTGCGTGACGAAGCCAAGTGCTTTCTCGACGCGGGCGGCACGATCGAGGTCTCCGACATGGTGC
>DATHNH010000189.1:0-15892 GCA_035486255.1 Solirubrobacteraceae bacterium
CTGTCCGATCGCATCGCGATCATGCGCGCCGGCAAGGTGGCAAGCGTCGGAGAGCCCGCGCGGATCTACGCGCGCCCGGCGGATAGCTTTGTGGCCGGCTTCTTCGCGAACGCGAACCTGCTCGACGTCAGGGAGCACGAATTGCTCGGCGATGGCAGCGCGCGCGTGCGCTGCGGGGAGAGCGAGGTTCGCTGTGCGACGACCGCCGTGGCCGGCGATCGCGTGGTGCTGGCTGTGCGTCGTCGCAGCCTGCGTCGGACACCCACCGCCGGGTCGCTGCGGGTTGCGGGCATTGTGGCGGAGATGCTGTTGTTCGGCGACGACCAGGAGATATCGATCCAGTCGCCGGGGCTGGGACGGGTGGTCGCGACGATCGATTCGCGTGACTGTGCGGGGATCGCGCTGGGAGCCGAGCTGGAGTTGTTCGTGGCCGCGGATGAGGCCGTGCTCGTCCCGCTCGTTTAGGGCGAGCGTCCAAATTGCTGCCAACATGGCAGGCCAATGGAGCAGACTCCGATCGCCATTGAGTCGCCGACGGCACAGAGGCTGTACGAGCGCGCATTGCGCAGCTTGCCGGGTGGGAACGCGCGCTCGACACTGTTCGTCGCGCCCCATCCTCCATATGCGGCGCGCGGTGAAGGTTGCGAGGTCGTCGACGTGGACGGTCACCGGACGATCGATCTGCAGAACAACTACACGGCGCTCGTGCATGGCCATGCCTTCGCACCGGTGGTCGAGGCCGCCACGGCGGCACTTGCCGAAGGGTCGGCCTTCGGCTTGCCGACGATCTCGGAGATCGAGTTGGCGGAGTGTCTGGCGGCGCGAGTTGGTTGGGCCGAGCAGTGGCGCTTTGCCAACTCTGGCACCGAGGCCGTGATGATGGCGGTGCGCGCCGCGCGCGCCGCGACGGGTCGTGACGGGTTGTTGCGCTTTGCCAATTGTTACCACGGCAGCTGGGACGCGGTGGTGCGGCGTGGCTCGCATGGCGTGCCGGCGGCGGCTCAGCGGGACGTGCTGACCCTCGAGCTCGGCGACCGGGAGTCCTTTGTGGCGGCGCTCGACGAGCACGAAGGGCGCCTGGCCGCGGTGCTGCTCGACCTGATGCCCAACCGCGCCGGTCTACAGCCGCTCGAGCCGTCGTTCGTCGCGCTCGTGCGCGAGCAGAGCGAGCGTCGCGGGATCGCTCTAGTAGTCGACGAGGTGATCACTTTCAGGCTCGCGCCGGGGGGGTTGCACTCGCTGTACGGGATCGAGGGCGACCTGATCGCGCTTGGCAAGATGATCGGCGGTGGCTTGCCGGTGGGGGCCGTCGGTGGGCGAGCCGCCTTCATGGATGTGTTCGACCCGCGCCGCCCGGACGCGGTGGCTCACGGCGGCACGTTTTCGGCCAATCCCGTGACGATGCGCGCGGGGCTGGCGGCGCTCGCGACATTTGAGCTCGCCGAGATCGAGAGAGTCAATGCGCTGGGGGAGCTCTTGCGCGAGGGCTTGAGCGAGCGCGGGTGGTCGGTGAGCGGGCAGGGCTCGCTGCTGCAGATTCAGTCCCAGGATCCTGTAGCGCTCTGGTGGCGGCTTTACGAGGCTGGTGTGCTGATCGCGGGAAATGGGCTTGTGTGCATCTCGACCCCGATGGACGAGCGGATCGTCGAGCGGGCGCTGCTTGCGTTCGAGCGGGTGGGGGATGCGGCTCGGTGAGGATGAGGGTGGAAGGGGCGCTTCGCGCTCCCGGCATTGGCGGGATCTGATCTGATGGCAGGCGAGCGTCTCGTGGTGTGCGTCGTCGGCGCCGGTGCGATTGGGTTGTCGAGCGCGCTGGAGCTCACACGCCGTGGTTGCGAGGTGACGGTGATCGATGCCAGGCATGTCGCCGCCGGCTCGTCGGGGTTGTCCGTGGGAATCGTCGAGACGCAGTATCTCGACCGGCTGGACATCGAGTTGCGCGTCCGCGCGATGCGTACGTTCGATTGGCTGGAGCGCGAGCATGGGTTGCGTGTCGTTCGCAACGGTTATCTACGGCTCGCTCACGACGACGCTTCGCGCTTGGCATTCGAGCGCAGCGTGGAGATCCAGCACGAACTGGGTGTGCGGGATGCGCAGGTACTCGATCGAGCGGAGATCGCGCGGCTCGTGCCGTGCATGCGCACGGATGACGTGCAGGCGGGCCTGTTTGGGCGCAGCGACGGCTTCATCGACGGTCATCTCTACTGCGGTCTGCTCGCAGAGCTGGCTGTGCGCGAAGGGGCAAAGCTGCTCGTCGCGACGGAGTTGCAGGGTGCCGCGCCGCTCGCGGGCGGCGGACTGCGACTGAAGACGAGTAGCGGTGAGCTCGAGTGTGACGTGACCGTCGACGCGGCAGGTCCCTGGGCTGGGCGAGTCGCAAGGTTGCTCGGCCACGAGCTGGACTTGGCGCCCCAGCGCCATCAGGCAAGTCTGGTCCAGCTTCCCTATGAGTTGCCCTACACGATGCCATCGGTGATGGATTACACGCCCGGCAGTGGTGAGCGCGGCTTGTACTTTCGTCATGAGGGCAGCAGCAGGCTGATCGCAGGGCTCCACGGAGAGGAGGTATCCGCGCTCAGCGCCGACCCGGACTCCTATGTGCGCCAGGCGGACGACGAGTTTCTGGAAGAGCTTGCCCGCAAGCTCTCCAGTCGCCTACCGGCGTTGGCCGACGCAGCCTTGGCGGGTGGCTGGGCAGGTCTCTATCCGGTTAGCGCTACGGGCAGGCCGCTCGTCGGCCCGATCGCGCCCGGCGCGCCTGTGATCGTGGCCGGCGGCGCGGGTGGCTCGGGCATCCAGCTATCGCCGGTGATGGGCGAGCTTGCAGCCGACTGGGTGCTGCACGGCGAGCCACGGGCGGTCGTGGGCGCGCGTCGGCTCGTGCCTGGGCTTCGGACCTGATCGCGACCAGTCGACCCCAAGCCCAGGCGCGCTGTCGTGGCGCCCGAGTCTCAGTCGTGGCGTGGCAGCGCCGTGAGCACGTGGCGGGCGAGTGGCTCGTCGCCGGTGAGCCGCAAAGCGGTGGTGTCGCGCTCTGGACCGAGTGCCATCGCCCAAGCGGTGGCGGATCCCGCGATGCTCGCCCACGGCACGCACTCGCCCGGCTCGACGAGCGTGATGCGGCCGTCATGGATATCGAAGAGCTGACGAGTCGGCGCTTCGGCGTCCTCGATCAACAGCTCGACGACGCCGTCGGGGAGGTTGGCGTTGTCGAGCAGCGTGGGGAGCGCGAGTAGCGTCGCGTGCACGTTGGAGAGATCGCTTGCCGCCCGTTCGGCCTCGGTTTGCGCCCCGCCTCGGCCTATGGCGCAGGCGATCCATCGCATCCAGGTACGCGGCCATGCGCGTCGTCCAAGCGAGCGCCCGGCGGAAGAGTGTTGTGTTTCGTCGTCGCGCAAGCGGCGCAGTCTAATCGAACAATCCCGAGAAACGATCTTGCGCAATGATCGGAGATGTTCGAGCAGGTGAGCACGACGATCCGACGGGCGTTGCGCGCTAGCCTCGGCGGAGGTGGCCCGAGCCAAGCCAGACCCACTTGCTGCGTTCAGCCAGGTGACGCGTGCCTGGTTTGAGTCGTCCTTCGCCGAGCCAACCCCGGCGCAGGCGCAGGCGTGGCCGGCGATCGCAAGCGGCGAGCACGTGCTGCTGTCCGCTCCCACCGGGTCGGGCAAGACGCTCGCGGCGTTCCTGTGGGCGCTCGACAGGCTGAGCACGCCGGCTGCCCGGGAGGCAAGAGCCACGGCTTCCCCCGGCGCCGGGGGCGCCGTTGGCAAGGACGCGATCGCCAAGCCGGGCGCAGGCGCGGGCGTGGCGACGGGCGTGCGTGTCGTGTACGTGTCGCCGCTGAAGGCGCTGTCCTACGACATCGAGCGCAACCTGCGCGCGCCGCTGCGCGGGATCGAGGCGAACGTGAGCGTCGGCATTCGCACGGGCGACACCACCCAGGCGGAGCGCGCCGCGATGGCACGTAAACCGCCCGAGATCCTGATCACCACGCCCGAGTCGCTGTATTTGATTCTCGGCTCGCGCGCGCGCGCGATGCTGGGCACCGTGGAGACGGTCATCGTCGACGAGATCCACGCGGTTGCATCGACCAAGCGCGGCGCCCATCTGGCGTTGACCCTCGAGCGCTTGGAGGAGCAGGTGCGCAGCGCGAAAGACCGGCGAGCTCCCGTCGCCGAGGTGCAGCGCGTGGGACTCTCGGCGACGCAAAACCCGTTGGAGGAGGTGGGGCGTTTCCTGGTCGGACCGGCGCGCAAAGTAAGGATCCTCGACGCGGGGGTGAGCAAGCCACTCGATTTGCGCATCCAGGTGCCGGTGGAGTCGATGAGCGAGCCCGCCGGCCCGGCGAGCGACGATCCGCTTCAGCCGGTGCAGGGCAGCGAGTCGACGCGCAACTCCATCTGGCCGGCTATCTACCCAGAGCTGCTGCGCCTGGTAGAAGAGCACCGCTCGACGATCGTGTTCGTCAACAACCGCCGCTCGGCTGAGCGCGTGGCGCTGCGGCTCAACGAGCTTGCCGCGAGAGGCGCCGGCGAAGGGGGGCGCTCCGACGGCGTGGGGAATGGTTGGGATGGGGCCGCCCCTGAGGGCGGCCTGGATGGCGTTCCCTTGGAGAAAGGCGAGCCTGCGGTGTCGCGCGAGATCGCTCGGGCCCACCACGGATCGCTGTCGCGAGAGGAGCGCACGACGATCGAGGAGCAGCTCAAGGCCGGGGAGTTGCCTTGCCTGGTAGCGACCTCCTCGCTCGAGCTGGGTATCGACATGGGTGCGGTGGACCTCGTGTTGCAGATCGAGTCGCCGAAGTCTGTGGCGCGCGGGCTGCAGCGGATCGGTCGTGCCGGCCACGGCGTAGGCGACGTCAGCAAGGGGCGCATCTTCCCGAAGTTCCGCGGCGATCTGCTCGAGTGCGCAGTGGTTTGCCGACGTATGCGCGAAGGCGCGATCGAGCCTACGGTCGTACCGCGCAATGCGCTCGATGTGCTTGCTCAGCAGATCGTCGCGATCGCCGCCTCTGTCGAGGAGGGACAACAGTCCCCGGAGGGCGACCAAGACGGTGGCGTCGATGTCGAGGACTTGTACTCGCTCGTCACGCGCACCCATTCCTACTCGGAGCTGCCGCGCACGCTGCTCGAGAACGTGCTCGACATGCTCGACGGGCGTTACCCCTCGAGCGAGTTCGGCGACCTGCGGGCCCGCATCGTTTGGGATCGCGTCGCCGGGCGCATCCGGGCGCGCAAGGGGGCTCGCCAGCTGGCCATCGCAAACGCCGGCACGATCCCCGACCGCGGTCTCTACACGGTGACCCTTCCCGATGGGCGTCGCGTCGGCGAGCTCGACGAGGAGATGGTCTACGAGGCTCGTCCGGGGCAGGTGTTCCTGCTGGGTGCATCCTCTTGGCGCATCGAGGAAATCGGGCGTGACCGGGTGATCGTGAACCCCGCTCCAGGCGTGCCGGGAGCAGTGCCATTCTGGAAGGGGGACGGCATCGGCAGGCCCAAGGAGCTGGGTGCGGCAATCGGCGCGTTCACGCGCTGGGCGGTGGACCAGGACGAGCAGCTGCTCGTGCGCGACTACGACCTCGACGAGCGCTCCGCTCGCAACCTGCTCGACTACCTGCGCGAGCAGCAGGCCGCGACCCAGGTACTTCCCAGCGACCGTACGATCGTGCTCGAGCGCTTTCGCGACGAGATCGGCGATTGGCGCTTGTGTGTGCTCTCGCCCTATGGCGGTCGCGTGCATGCTGCTTGGGGGCTTGCCATCTCGGCGCGCATGCGCGAGCGCTTCGGGGTCGACGGCGAGGCGATCTGGTCGGACGACGGCATCGTCGTGCGCCTCCCGGACGTCGATCTCGACGATGGCGTGGCCGAAGAGTGGGGTTCGAGCGATGCCGAGTCATCCGTTGCGGCGGGCTCACCGAGCGGTTTGTCCTCGCGCGGGGTCGAGTCCTCTGGCGCCACCGGCGCTGCGTCGTATGCCGACCTGGTGGCGCTCGACCCGGATGAGGTCGAGGAGGCGATCGTCGCCGAGCTGGGCGACTCGGCGTTGTTCGGCGCACGCTTTCGCGAGAACGCCGGCCGCGCGCTGTTGATCCCACGCGCATATCCGGGTCGACGCACTCCGCTGTGGCAGCAGCGGCTCAAGGCTCAGGGCCTGCTCCAGGTCGCTCGGCGCTATCCCGATTTTCCGATCGTGCTGGAGACCTACCGCGAGTGCCTGCGCGACGTACTCGACCTGGCGGGTCTACAAGAGCTGCTGCGCGGGCTGGCCACGCGCGATGTCTCACTTGTGGAGGTGGAGACGCAGAGCGCTTCCCCGTTTGCGGGTTCGCTGCTCCTCGATTATGTCGCCACCTACATGTACGAGGGCGACACCCCGGCGGCGGAGCGCCGGGCCGCGGCCCTGTCGCTGGATCGCGACCTCTTGCGCGAGCTGCTCGGCCAGGAGGAGTTGCGCGAATTGATCGACCCGACCGCGCTCGTGCATATCGAGGACGACCTGCAGCACCGCTCTCAGCGCACGCAGGCGACCAGTCGCGATGCGTTGGGAGACGTGCTGCGAATGGTCGGCGACCTACGCATCGACGAGCTGCGCGAGCGAGTGCTCGTCGGCTTGGATGCCGAGGAGATGCTCGCGGGGCTCGAGCACGAACGGCGAGTGGTGCGGGTGCGAATCGCGGGAGAGCAGCGTCTGATCGCGGCCGACGACGCCGGTCTCTATCGCGACGCGCTCGGCTGTCCACCGCCTGGCGGCCTGCCGAGCGCGTTCTTGGTGGATGTGCCCGACGCGCTGACGAAGCTGGTGGCGCGCTATGCGCGGACCCACGGCCCGTTTACGGGTGCTGAGCTGCTCGAGCGCTATCGCGTCGACGTTACCTCGGTGCTGCGCGAGCTGGAGCGCTCCGGCGAGCTGGCGCGCGGTGAGCTGCGTCCTTTTGCCGCGACTTCCTCCGGGACGACCCTGCCGGAGGCGTCCCTATCGCACCCGCGCGAGAGAGACCCCGCATCGCGCGGGCCAGATGGGCGCGAGTGGTGTGACATTCAGGTGCTGCGCGGTCTGCGACGCGCTTCGCTGGCCGCGCTGCGCAAGGAGATCGAGCCGGTCGACGAACGCGCCTTGAGCGCGTTCATGCCGTCGTGGCAGGGCGTCGATCGTTGGCGGACCGGCTCTGAGCGTCGCGCTGGCTTCGCATCGCGAGAGGCGGGCGGTGTGGAGCGCTTGCGCGAAGTGCTGGTCCCGCTGCAGGGCTTGGCTCTCCCGGCGCAAGCCTGGGAGCGCGATGTGCTTGCGTGTCGTACCGGGTCCTATTCGCCCTCGTGGTTGGATGCTCTGTGTGCGAGTGGCGAGGTCGTGTGGGTGGGCGCCGGCTCGCTGGGACGAGACTCGGGCCGCGTGGCGCTCTATTTCCGTGAGGATGCGCCATTGCTGGGGCCCCCCGCTCTGCCTTCGGGTGTGCGCGGCGAGCCTCCGGCTGGGGCGGAGCACGCACAGTTGCGCGAGCGCTTGACGGTGGGGCCCCGCTTTTTCACAGACCTGCTCGCCGAGCTCGACATGCCGGTTGGGGCGCTCACGCACGCCCTGTGGGATCTGGTATGGGCGGGCGAGGTGACCAACGATGCGTGGGCGCCACTGCGCGCGCCACGCCAGGCGCTCTCGGCCCAAGCGGTCGCTGGGCCTGTCCGTTCACGCCCGGGGGGGTTGCGTTCCGGGCGGCGCTTTGGCGGGCACTCGATGCGCACGGGGCGCCTCGGCGCGAGCGCGCGGGTTCAGGGTCGCTGGTCGCTCACGCTCGACCTCTTCGGTAGCGTTGTCTCGCGCGAGGAGGACACTCGAGCTCGGCAGAGCGTCCACCCGGCTCCCCCCACGCGTGCCCACGACGGGCTGGCCGGTGGCGAGGCGGCGGGCGCCTCGTCCGGCATCGACGAGCTGCGCCGGCGTCGTCGCGCGCTTGCTGAATTGTTGCTCGAACGCTATGGAGTGCTGACGCGAGAGCAGGTCTCCGCGGAGGGAGTGGCGGGCGGCTTCTCGAGCCTATATGGCGCTCTCACCGAGCTCGAGACACTTGGCGCGTGCCGGCGCGGCTATTTCGTCGAGGGTCTCGGAGGCGCGCAGTTCGCTCTGCCGGGAGCGGTGGAGCGTTTGCGTGCGCGAGCCTCCGATGCGGAGCCCGCGACGCTCGTGCTCGCCGCTGTTGATCCCGCTCAACCCTATGGAGCCGTGCTGCCCTGGCCGCGGCGGGAAGGGCAGGCACGCCGGCCCGCGCGTGTGGCGGGGGCATACGTCGTGTTCGTCGAGCACATGCCCATCCTCTATCTGGAGAGAGGCGGACGTGGGATTCGGAGGCTCGAAGCGGAGTCGGTGTCTGCTCGCGACAGGATGTCCGCCTCGCGGCCGCCCCGGGCGGCTGCATCCGGTGCGTCTGCGCAGACGACGGCCCTGGCGCTCGCGTTGCGCGCGCTGGCCGATGCCGTACGAGCCGGACGGGTCGACGCGGTCGCGCTCGAGCGCATCGACGGCGAGTCGGCAATCGGCTCAGATCTCGAGCCGGCGCTCGTCGAGCTCGGCTTTCGCCAGGGTCCGCGTAGGCTCACGCTTCGCGCTTGAATCGATCGATCTTCTCGAATAGGATCAAATTGGAAACACGCGGGACTTGGGGATGGAGTAAAACGAGGAGGTGTCTTGGTGCTCCGCACTATGCGGAAGAGACAAATCGATCCATCTGACGGGCGGAGTCAGAAACATTCGGTTGGAGCCGCCCTGTCATGGCTTGCCAACGGTTCAGCCCTGAATTATCTTGTCGAACAATGGGGATGAATGGAACAAATAGTAGGGGAGTGGTTGATCCGCAGCCGTCGTTGACGCTGTCTCCGGGAGATTGTCCCGAGCTCCCGGTGTATGCCGCGGTTTCAGCCGAGGAGATGCTGCTGGGTAGCGGCCCGACGAGCCAATACGACGGCTTGACTCCGCTCTACAAGCGATTGCCGCACGGCCCTCACGGCCTTGGTCGCGAGGCTGTGGCGCGTCATCAGCGTGCCCGCCTCTATGGCGGTATGGCCGAGTCGGTCTATCAACGTGGTTATGCCGCCACGAGCGTCGCGCACGTGATTGCGCTGGCCGGCGTCTCGCGGCGCGCTTTCTATGAGCAGTTCTCCAACAAGGAAGACTGTTTCCTGGCTACCTACGATGCGCTTGTCGGCGCGTCGCGGAAACGAGTTCTGCAGGCATGGCTGGGCGAGCGCGGCTGGGCCAATCGCTTGTACGCGGCAACCCAAGTTTTCCTCGAAGGGATCGCCGCGGATCCGCGAGGCGCCAATCTCGTGCTCGTGGAGTCGATCGGGATCGGGCGGCGTGGTCATGAACGCCTGCGTCTCACGGCCACCGCCTTCGAGCGCGTGGTGGCGACGGGCTTCAGCCTGACACCGGACGGAATCTCGCTACCGCCACTCGCACCGCGAGCGATCGTCGGGGGTGTGCGCTTCGTGGTGCTCAGGCGCGTGCGCGAAGGACGTCATCAGGAGCTTGCGGGGCTGACCGACGAACTGCTTGACTGGGTCAACTCCTACCGTTCCTCGGCTGTCACGCGCCTACGCACGCTCGGGTCCGGGCGACCGCCGCATCTGGTGGCGAAACGCGCACGCTTCCTGACGCGCGAAGATCGACGCTCCAGCGTGATGGATGCGATGGTGCAGTTGGCGCTCGAGCAGGGCTACACCAACATCACCGATGCCGAGATAGCGCGCACGGCGGCCGTATCCACCGAAGCTTTTCACAGGGAGTTCCCCAACAAGGAAGAGTGTCTGCTCGCGGTCGTCAACGAGTTCGCCGCCGAAGCCCACGATGCGGTACGGCGTGCCACCCGAAACGACACGGAGTGGCCCGAAGCCGTGCACAAAGGAGCGGAGGCCCTGATCGGGTATTGCGCCGCTCATCCAGGCTTGGTGCAACTGTCCTTCATAGACCTGTTCGACGCGGGCAATGGCATGGTCGGGCGCGTCAGTGGCGTGCTCGACGGGTTCATCAAAGTGATGACGCAAAGGATCCCCGAGCCCGAGCGCGCCCCGGACGTCGCATCCGAGGCGATCATGGGAGCTGTCTGGGCCATCCTCTCGAGCTACGCGCCACACGATCGTCTGCGCTATCTGCCGTGCTTGGTCGATCATCTGACGTTCCTCATCCTCGCGCCTTATATCGGGCCCCGCTCAGCGGTCGACGCAATCGAGGCCGCGGGCTTCCGGCGCAAGCAGCTGAGGATCTCCTAGAGCTGCCCCGGGGACTAATACTCGGCTGGGCGCCTGATCGCACCCGACTGGGTGTCTCGTCGCGCCCGCTGGGTGTCTCGTCGCGCGTCCGGCGCCGACGGGTGGCTCTATCCTGGGTGAATGGTGGCAGCTGACGAGACCATGCCTGCCCGCGCGCGGCCACGGCGGGTTGGCCACAAGGGCGCGGCGCACCTCGTGCAAGGCAACACACGCGCGAGCTTCGACGCCGCCCTCGCGCACGGCGTGGAGATGATCGAGTTCGACGTCCTGAGCGAAAGGTCGGATGGCAGTGGTGAACTGTTCGTGGCCCATGACTACGAAGACATGCGCTCGCGAACTCCACTCACACTCACACAGGCACTCGAGCACCTGGCCGATGAGAGGTTTGCAGGCCTCGAATTCGATGTCGACGTCAAGCTGCCCGGGTATGAGCTGCGAGTGGTTGATGCTCTGCGTGAGACTGGGCTGACGAGCAGAGCACTGATAAGCGGCATGTACCGCTCCTCGCTCGCCCGTGTACGCCTGGCCGAGCCGTCACTGCGCCTCGGCTGGTCGGTTCCAGGAGTCAGGCGCGACTATACGAGTCACATGCTCACAGCGATCCCTGCGCTGGCAATCCTCACCGGCTACCGAGCGCTACTGCCTCGACGCGCGGGCGAGGCACTGCGTCGCGGCACGGTGGACGCCATCATGGCCCACTGGCGGGTCGTGACGCCGGCGCTGGTGAGCGCGATCGCGCGGGAGGGCGGAGAGCTCTATGTATGGA
The DNA here is from genome assembly GCA_035486255.1 of Solirubrobacteraceae bacterium. Classification (GTDB taxonomy): domain Bacteria; phylum Actinomycetota; class Thermoleophilia; order Solirubrobacterales; family Solirubrobacteraceae; genus Palsa-744. Next base: position 11,026 of record DATHNH010000189.1, read on the forward strand.
CCGTCGACGATGCCGCACGCATCGCCAAGTTGACCGCCCTCGGGGTGGGCGCGATCATCACCAACGACCCACGCCTGTTTGCGGGAGGCAGCGCGCCACAAGCCGCTGTCTGAGCGCTCCGAATACCGCGGCACAACGATCTACGCCTGTTCGCGGGAGCAGCGCGCCGCAAGCCGCTGTCTGAGCGCTCCGAATACCGCGGCACACGACCCACGCCGGTTCGCGGGAGGCAGTGCGCCGCAAGCCGGTGTCTGAGCGCTCCGAATACCTGCAGCGAGCTCGACCCGTCCGTCAGCGCTCGTTCATGCCGAGCGTTCTAAGAGCCTGGTTCAAATATCGGCGCGTCTTGGGCGTTCCTGGACGCGGCGCTGGATCGCCGCGTGACGTCTTGCGTGTGCAACCAGCACACTGCGACGCCAGCAGCGCCCAGCTTGGTCCATGAACACCCATGACCCACCGCCTGTTTTGAAACACGTTCTGAGAAGGGTCTTTCAAAATGACTGCAGGTCTCGATCCCCCTGTTGTGGGACCGAGGGATTTATTTGGTGCCTAATCTTTATCTACAGGTTCGCAAAAGGGGGGTGTCCTGCAAACCATTCAAAAGATGAGCCCTACACCCCAGCCTTCACGATCCATGAACACCCGCCACGAAGCTCATTTGAAAGGCGTTCTAAGTCAACTTGCATGTGGCAGCGCTGAATCCCTTTGGATCGGCGCCCGCAAGGCTCGTGTGCCCGGCGGTGGTGGGCACGGTCGCCGTCAACAGCACAGTGTTCGCCTTGCGCCACTGGAAGATGACCTCGCCGCGCAATGTAAATGCGGACTTGCCGGTGCTCGCCGCGAACTGGAAGCTACGGCCGGCCTGGCGCGCGAGCTGGGCAGAGCCGACCTTCACAAATCCGGAGTCCGCTTCTTGGCTGAGGTTGACCCACTTGTTGGTGGTTACGTCCAGGTATTGGACGCGGAAGCGCATGTACATGACGTCCTTGGCGTTGCCGTCGCCCGGCATCGAACCGCGAATGCCGACCGTGTTCGGCTGGTCCTTGGCGTTGCAGACGTCCACGGTTGCCCACAGTTCGTGCGAGTGCAGCAGCGCGTGGGCCGAGGTCGGCGCAAACGCGGCGGCGAGCATGAACGGTGCGATCGATCTCAATGGACCCATACTGTGAAGATAGCGTTGGATGCCCTCGAGTTGCGGGGTTTGCAGCCAGCTGTGATATCTCCAGGGCATGACGCGCACCAAGGCAGCAGAGATAGTTGAGCTGCTGGGACGCGTACCGGTGTTCTCGACACTCGAGCACGACGACTTGGCGCGGATCGCGCAGCTTGCCGTGCCACGCACGTTCGAGCCTGGGCAGATCGTGTTCCGCGAGGGTGACGCGAGCGATACGTGCTACGTCGTGCGCTCGGGTCGCGCTCGTGCCGTTCGGGAGCACGCCGATGGGCGGATCATCACGCTCTCGACATTCGGGCCCGGGGACATTTTCGGCGAGCTGGCGATGTTCGAGGACGAGCTCCGCTCGGCGACCGTCGAGGCGGTGCAGCAAACGAGCGTGGTGGCTGTGCTCGGCCCCGATATGCGCAGGCTCATGGTCGAGTACCCCGGGATATCGGTTCGCCTCGTCGTGGCGCTCGGGCGCCGGCTGCGCGAGACCAACGATCGCCTGGCAAAACAGTCCTTTCAGACCGTACAGAGCCGGGTGGCGGTCGTGCTCGGCGAGCTCGTCACCCAGGCCATCGCCACCGGGGTCCCGGAGCAGGAGGTGCTGCTCACGACCACTCAGGCCGATCTTGCCAAGCTCGCGGGCTCTTCGCGCGAGTCGGCATCGCGCTTCCTGGCGGTGCTCGAGCGCGCAGGCGTGATCTCTCAGGGTCGTGGTCGTCTGGTGGTACACGATCCGTCGGCACTCGAAGGCTATGTCTTCTGAGAAACCGGACAAGTCTGGGCCAAAGCCGCCTGGCGAGGCCTCAGTTCACTCGAAGAACGTGCCGCCACGAGCTTCGCGCCCGAGCCCTCTGCGCGAGCTCTCGGCAGGCGGTGTCGTGGTCCGCGACGGGCAGGTGCTGGTGATCGTCCCCACACGGCGAGCCGCTGACGGATCGCGGGTGCTCGGCCTGCCCAAGGGTCATCTCGACGAAGGGGAGACGATTGTTCAGGCGGCGACTCGCGAGGTACGCGAGGAGACCGGGATGGTCGCCGAGCCGATAGAGAAGCTGGGAGAGGTGCGCTACTGGTACGTACGCGATGGGCGCAGGGTTGCCAAGAGCGTCCACTTTTTCCTCTTCCGCTTCGTCGCGGGCGATCTCGGCGACCACGACGACGAGGTCGTGGAAGTTCGTTGGATGGGGCTGGCGGAGGCGCAGAAGGAGCTCAGCTATGCGGGGGAGCGCGACATGGTGGGCCGCGCGCGCGCGATCTGCGAGCAAGACCGATAGCCTGCGCAGTCGTGCAGGTGCTCAACTTCTATTCGACCATCTTCGCCGATGAGCTGAAGAAGGGTCGCAAGACGGCCACGATCAGGCTCGGGGACAAGTCCGGCAAGTACCGCAAGAACCAGGCGGTGCTTGTGACTATCGGCTATCAGTACTCCCCCCGCGAGCGGATCTTCGAAGCTGTCATCGACCAGGTCGAGGTGATGAAGATCTCAGAGCTCTCGCCTCGTGACATCAAGCACGACAATCCGGAGTTTCGTCGCCACGAGGAGCTGATCAACTTTCTCGAGCAGATATATGGGCGTGGGGTATCGATGCAGGACACCGTGACCGTGGTGCGCTTCTCCCAGATCCTGGACAAGCCGACGGCCATGACTGAAGCGATGAAGGGCTACGGCGGCGCGCAAAACTAGCGCCGAGGCGCTGGTAGGTCGGTTGGCGAATCGCTGGTAGGTCGGTCGACGGATTGCTGGGGAGGTCGATCGGACGGATCGCTGGGTAGGTCGGATCGGACGCATCGGTTCCGAGCCATGCGGTCGGCTCGTCCTTTCTTGCCAGTGGGAAACAGGGGGTGCAAGAGACCCTCGTTAGGCGGAGGATTGGGCGTTCACCGTATGCCCGCCAAGCGCCCATCAGCCCGCTCCGAGCGCCGCACGCGCGCTCCGCGAAGCGATGGTTTCGGGCGCGATCACATCGCCGAGATTCAACGCGCTCGGATCGTCGCGGCGATGATCGACGTCGTCTCCGAGCGCAGCCGTGCAAACGCGACCGTGGCTCATGTGGTGACGCGCTCAGGTGTCTCTCGGCGCACCTTCTACGAGCTATTCGACGACTTCGAGGATTGCTTTCTGGCGGGTCTCGATCAGTCGGTTGTGCGCATCTCTCAGTATGTGCGAGATGTGTACGACCCGACGGAGAAGTGGCGTACGCGGCTCAGATCTGCCCTGATGGGAGTGTTGGAATTCCTCGATGACGAGCCCGCGATGGGACGTCTTTGCATCGTGGAGACGCTCGGCGCAGGCAGCAGAGTGTACGAACGTCGCCTCGCGGTGCTGGATGTCGTGGTTGCCGTGGTAGACGAAGGACGCAAGGAGCCGAGGTCGGCGACCATGTTGCCGCCGCTGACCGGTGAAGGGGTTGTGGGGGGCGTGCTATCGGTTCTGCACACGCGCCTGCTTCCGTATCCGTGTTCCCGCCATGGTGGCGGAGGTCCGGATGGCACCCGCCGTGTGGGCGGGCAGCGCGAGTCGTTGCTCTACCTGACGGGCGCCCTGATGGGGATGATCGTGCTCCCCTATCTCGGACCGGCCGCTGCCGCCAAGGAGGCGGCACGCCCGACTCCCGGGCGAAGATCTCCACCTGCCGCCGCCGCTGGGGACCCGCTGCGCGGTCTGGAGATGCGGCTCACCTATCGCACCGTGCGCGTATTGCTCGCGATCGCCGCCAAGCCGGATGCGTCCAACAGGGAGGTCGGAGTGGCCGCGGGGATCGGCGATCAAGGCCAGATATCGAAGCTGCTGAGTCGACTGGAGAAGCTCGAGTTGGTCCACAACAGTGGAGGCGGACAGGTTCGTGGAGCACCCAATGCATGGTCGCTCACGAAGAAGGGACTCGAGGTAGAGAGATTGGTGGCCCGAGAAGTGTCCTTGGTCGCCGGAGTCTGAGACCGACGCCGGCCCCGACAGGGTCCGCTCTACGGCTGGTGGCCCACCAGCAGGCGAAACCGGCTGGTGCGGGACCGCCTGGTGACGGACAGGTGCTCTCGGATTGCCTGGCACTCAGACCCGAGAGTGCCAGGAGGTCTTGACGTGTGCCGTCTCTTCTATATATTGGTTGTGGCTCTTGGCACTCCCCGATGAGAGTGCCAACGAGGTCGGAGCGCCGTGCCTTACGGCGTCGCCGCGCCAAACCGGAAGCACACTCTAAACGGAGGTTTTCAGCATGAAACTCAAGCCCCTGGGCGATCGTCTGATCGTACGGGCCATCGAGGAGGAGCAGACGACCGCAAGCGGTCTCGTCCTTCCCGACACCGCCAAGGAGAAGCCGATCAAAGGCAAGGTCCTGGCTGTCGGCGATGGCAAGCTCGACGACGCCGGTAAGCGCATTCCACTCGACGTGTCCGAGGGCGACGAGGTCCTCTACAGCAAGTACGGCGGCACCGAGATCAAACTCGATGGTGAGGATCTGCTCGTTTTGCGCGAGTCGGACGTCCTTGCCAAGGTCGCATAAGGAGATCTGAATAGATATGGCTCACAAGGAACTCAAGTACAGCTCCGAGGCGCGTAAGTCTCTGGAGGCCGGCGTCGACGCTGTCGCCAACGCCGTCAAGGTCACACTCGGCCCCAAGGGCCGCTACGTGGTGCTCGACAAGAAGTTCGGCGCGCCCACGATCACCAACGACGGTGTCACGATCGCCCGCGAGATCGAGGTCGAG
>DATHNH010000190.1:0-7828 GCA_035486255.1 Solirubrobacteraceae bacterium
CTGGGGGCGATCGCGATACACGCGCGCGAGGAAGACGTCACAGCTCGAGTGCGGGCTGAGACGGGGGGCGACGGAGCTCATGTGGCGGTCGACGCGGTCGGCAGCGCCCGGGCGCTCGAGACGGCCTGCCGGGTCGTCCGCAGAGCGGGGACGGTATCGATCGTCGGCGTCCACACCGAGCCTTGCGCTGTCCATATGGGGCTCATATTCCTCAATGGCTTGCGCATCGTCGCCGGCCTGGCCAACGTGATCGCCCATCTCGACCCGGTACTCGGCCTGATGACCGCCGGCCGCCTCGATCCCAGTCCGCTCGTCACACACCAAATACCGCTAGCCGATGCCGCCGAGGCATACGGGGCGTTCGATCGTCATGAGACGCTCAAGGTCCTATTGCGTCCTTAGTGGGCCTCGAGGCCCACTACGACAGCGCCCGGCAGGTTGTCGGCGACCAGGCGTGCCAGGACGGTTCCCGGCCCGAGATCGACAAACCCGTCGGGCTTCAGGCGAGCGAGCCGGTGCATGGTCTCGCGCCAACGTACCGGCTTCAGGATCGCCGCGGCCAGCTCGCCGCGAATGCTCTTGAAGGGCAAGGCAGTCGCCCCTGAGATGACCGGAACCTTTGCATTATCGAACGTGACGCGATCCAAAGCCGCCCGAAAGGGCTCGACCGCGTCGTACATCGCCGGGGAGTGAAACGCTCCCGCAACGTCGAGCGTCACAGCCCCGATCCGTCGCTCGCGGGCGTCGCCCGCGGCCCCACGCAGGCGTTCGATCGGTCCGGCCAGCACCACCTGACCCGGCGCGTTGTCGTTGGCGACCACAACCCCGTGGACGCGAGCCAGATCTCGAGCTGCGGCAAGCGAGCCTCCCAGCAGGGCGAGCATGCCGTCACTGCGCGTGCCCTCCACGGCGCGGGCCATGAGCTCTCCGCGCGCCACAGCCAACTCCAAGCCTAAGAGCGGGTCGAGTACCCGCGCGGCCACCAGGGCGCTCAATTCGCCGAGCGAGTGGCCCGCGAAAGCCAACGGCCGCACAGACTCGCCACAGCGAATCCAGTTGGCGACGCTCGCGCAGAAAATTGCGGGTTGAGCGTATCGAGTGCTCTCTCGTACGCGTGCGAACGGATCCTCGCCGATCAACTCGAGGCAGCGCTCCAACAATTCGGGCGCGCCGCGCTCGACCTGCTCGCGCAGGCCCTTTGTGTGACTGCCCTGTCCCGGAAACAGACATACGACTTTCGGACGTCTTCGAGGCACGCTTCTACCATAGGGTTTCACCAGGTATCTGACGAGACCCGTCCAACTCCGCAATTAGCGAAACGAATGTCCAATCATTCACGCCGCAAATTCCGCTTAGACCGATACAGATGACAGTGACAACTACCTCAACGGAGCTCGACGATCTGGAGCTGAGCTCGCGACAGGATCGTAGCCAGCGCGCTTTTCACCGCGTGCTCGCGACCGCCTCGCCAGGCGCTCGTCTGATCGAGCGCGAGGGTGGAGTACAGGCCACGATCGTTCCCGCGGCACCGAGCATCTCTGTGCTCAACAACGTCTTCTACACGGATCCCTCGGCGCTTGAAGCATCTCTTGCCGAGATCGCCGACGCCTATGTCGCGTCAGGTGTAGAGCATTGGGCGGTGTCGGTCCCCGGGCAGGACCGGGACACCGCGCGTCTGCTGCGAGCCGCCGGGCACTCACGACGTGCGGTGCCGGTGGTCATGGGCGGTCGAATCGACCCCACCAAACAACCTGGTCGAAATGTGCGGATCGAACTCGAGCCTCGACCCACAGCGGCGATGGTCGGGCGCTTGAACGACATCGCATTTGGTGTGTCAGCTCCGCATACGCTCGCCGATGCCCTCCAGGATGTGGACGATCGCTCGATCCGCGCATACGTAGCGCAACTTGACGGTGAGATCGCCTGCGGGCTGCTCGTCAGCCACACCGACCGCAATCTCTATACCTGGGGCCTCGCCGGCACACCGGAGGCCAGGAAGTCGCTCATCGCAATCAGGCTGATGCGGGTTGTGCTTCGCGACGCGATCGAGCTCGGCTGCAGGACGGTCACCTGTGAGACAACGCCCGCCGCGCGCGCGATCGCCGAGTATTTTCGGATGAGACCGATCGGGCATCTGGCAATGTGGGAGCACCGGACCGACACACCGAACTAGCATCACCGCACCCGATCGAGCGTCCCGGACTCATATAGGCTGGCGGTCTTGCGTCGCACGATCTTGCCGGTAGGCGTCTTGGGCAGCGAACCGGGGGCTATGATCGCGACTTCCTTGGGCGCGGCGCCGAAGCATCGACTCAACTCCCGACGTATCCAACCTGCCGCATCTCCAGCCTGCCGCCCGTCGGCTCCGACACGATGCTCGGCGATTACCACATAGCCGCCATCGCTGGTGGCGGTGGCGACGCAATTGCCCGCTCGCACGATTGGGTGCTTGGCCGACACCGTCTCGATATCGCTCGCGTAGAGATTGCGCCCCGCCACGAACAGCAGGTCGTCCTTGCGGCCCGTCAGGAACAGCTCGCCGTCGTGGAGGTATCCGAGATCTCCGGTGGGCAGCCAGTGTCCGTCGAGCAGGTCGACGTCACGGTCGAGGTAGCGTGAGAGAAGCGACGGGCCCGCGACCATGACCTCCGCGATATCGCACCCGCTCTCCGCAAGCTCGATTTCCATGTTGGGCAGTGGGCGGCCCAGGCTCATCACCTCCGTATTGCCCGCATCCGAGAGCTTGCGGGTACCTATCCCGAGCATGTCCCTGTCGAGGCACTCCGTATGCCAAATTTCCTCGGCCGCGATCGAACTGACACACAAGGTCGCCTCGGCCAGGCCGTACGCCGGCATCAGCGCACGCTCGTGAAATCCAAGCGGTGTCGTCGCCTCGACGAATGCGCGGAGGGCATCGGCCCTGATCGGCTCAGCCCCGACGATGCATACACGCAGAGAGGCGAGCGAGCCGCTGCCGCTCGCGCCGACGGCGCGAGCGGCCATCGCGTAGGCGAAGTTGGGTCCACATGTGTGAGTCGCCGAAGATTCGGCGCAGGCTCGCATCCATATCGCCGGGTCGCGGACAAACACCTCGGGAGCGATGAGGACGAGGCTGGCTCCCGCGGCCCACGTCGTGAGAAACGCGCCGATCAGGCCCATGTCGTGGGATAGAGGCAGCCACGTGCACATGGTGTCGTCGGAATCGGGTTCGAGCCGTTCGATCGTCGAAGCGACGTTTGCGCCGATGCGGTCGAGCGGCAAGACGATTCCCTTCGGCTGAGCGGTACTGCCGGAGGAGAATTGAACGAGTTGCCCGCCATGAGGGAGGTCGGCCCCGGACGCGGGGCCTTCCAACTCTTGAAAGGAGAGCGTCGGAACTGACATCTCCGTAAACGCGTCGACCAGGTGCGCATCGACAACCAGCACGGACACATCGGCGATCGCGCAGAGCGTCTGCAGCTGCGCGGCGTACTCGGCGACGTCCATCGCCCGGGCAGGCGTAGGCAGTGACGCCAGTGTCCAGCCGCCGCGCAGTGCCCCGATGGCGGCGGCGAGCGACGCCGGCGATGAGCTGAGTATCGCTCCGATCGTCATGCCCGGCTCGATGTGCCGGCGCAGTCGGTTGGCTGCCGCCCCGGCGCGCCGCCAAAGCTCGGCGAAGGAGAGCTCCGTCCTGCGCGAGGGCGACTCGATCACCGTCAAGGTATTCGTGCCGGCGGATGCATCCTCCAGCAACTCGAGCACGTCGAAACGCTGGCGTTTGACGCGCTCGGCAGTCACTTCACTGGCCCTCGGCATGTCTCGCGGGAGTCCATCGATCACAGAAGTCGGCCAACTGCTCGTTGGGAGCCGCACGGATGATCATGTCGGCCAACCCGCCCAGCGTGCGCACATCGTCGCTATCGGCAGAGTCCATGACCGGCACCTCCAGCTGCGCCTCGAGCTCGGCCATCCACTGCACGAACCCGAGCGAATCCATCACATAATCCCCGAAAAAGGAACCTCCCCCATCGGTCAAATCGACGTCGAGGTCGAGCGACGTCTCATATCGTTGAACCTTCAGCAGGTCTCGCGCGCATTCAATTACACAGAGGGCAACGATCTCGCGGTTGATATCTTGCTGTGCGCGGTCCATTACATTCCTGAATGTGTTAAAGAGAGCATCTGCTCATTACGCCCGGCAGTCAAGCGTCGAGCGTGACGAGCCGCTCGTATGCCTCGTCGTCGCCGCGCAGGCCACTTGCGACGAGCTCCAACATCATCTCGTCGCTACCGGCACCGAGGCGACCGACACGGCTGTCGCGCCACATGCGAGCGAATGGGGTCTCGGTCTCGACATATCCGCTGCCGCCGAGCATGTGCATGGTTTCGTCAGCCACATGGCTCGCAAGCCGCGTGGCCGAGACCTTGGCTGCCGCGACAGCGCGCAGCCCATGCTCGGGAAGATCGCGCAGGTGCGCGGCCGTCTCGTGCACGCCACGGCGCGTGACTGCGACTTGGGCCGACAGCTCGGCGAGCCTGAGGCGTAGGGCCTGGTGGTCGAAAAGCCGCGCGCCGAACTGCCTTCGGCGGTACAGATGCGCCGTGGCCAGCCCAATTGCCAGCTGCGCGGACCCGAGCGATTGGGCCGCTATCGCCAGCCGCTCGTGAATCAGCCCCCATGTCACGGTCGCAAGACCCGTACCCGGTTGGCCCACCAGGTGCTCGAATGGTACGTCGGCGGCGATCGAGATTCGAGCTGTGCCGAGACTGCGCATGCCCACGGTCTCGAGCGTGCGCTCGATCGTCATCGCGCTTCTGGGGACGATGACCAGAGCTAGGGGTGACCCGCGGCCACACTGGTCCGCTCCCGCAGTGTCGATGCGCCCGAGGACGAGCGCGAAATCCGCGGCTGCGCCAGGCGAGACAAACCACTTGCGACCCGTGACCCGCCATCCATCCGTCGTGCGTCGCAGGGTCGTGGTCACGCTCGTGAGGTCCGATCCGGCGTGGCGCTCGGACGTAGCCAAGCATCCCACGAGCCGCCCGTCGAGGGCCCCCTGGCATATCTCGTCAGCCGCCTCGCTGCGTCCAAAGCGAGTAAGGATCGAAAGCACCGCCTCGAGATGCAGGCTGATCCCCACACCTATGCCGCCCAGGCCTGCGTACCCGAGCTCCTCGGCGAGCATCGCCGATCTCCCCAGGTCCCCGTGGCCGGCCAAAGCCCACCGGTCGCGGAGCAGCTCAGCAGCGCCAAGGATACGTAGCGCCTCGGGCGGGAACGCGCGATGCTTCTCGGCATTCGGCTGCAGCGCGGTCAGGTCTGCCAAGGCCTCGCGAACCTGTTCGCGATAGGCCTCCACCTCGGGGCCGCAAATACCTGAGACATACAAGTCGGGGGGAGCTGGAGCTGTGATCGGCACTGGAGTCAAGGGTCAGGCGATCTGAGCCTCGGGCTGGCTGGTCGCACCGGCCGCGCGTGCCCCTCCATGCCTCCGCGCCTCCTCAAATCTATGACCGCATTTAGGACAGGTCGTCACGAGCGTGGACGTAGACCCATCCGGCTCGGAGGCCTCGGCCAAGGCATCGCTGCTCCCGCGATTGCGGTGCTGGCGCACCTCGAGTCGTAGGTCGTGCACCGAGAAACGCTGTTCTTCGGCCCGGTTCAGCCATGCCTCTTGCTCTTCCGCCGGCAACGAGGCGACCTCGGCGTGATGACTCCAAGAAAGGTTCTCCCGGCGCCGGGAGGGCTCGATGCGACTCGCGACGTAGGACATATTCATCAGCGTCTGAACGTCGTAGCCCGTGATCCGCGCGGCGCGCACGTATTTCTCACCGTATGCCGAGTTGCCAAAGCGCAGCCAATCGCCGATCCACCAGCCGACCGCCCGGCCGATGGAGCCAAGACGCCGCCCATAGTTGACCCACTGCTCGAAAGTAAACGCGCTCGGCGGCGACCAGGAGACGTAGTCCAGCCCGGCTAATCGCTTGTCCTCGGCGATAGCTGTACAGGCCTCATCGCCGCCGCCCTCCGTACTCCAGCGCTCGGCTAGCACCTCCGTCGCCTCGCGCGACGACGCCTTGCCCACAATGACGTTTCCGTCAACGCTGTCCGTATGCGTTTCGCCCACCGCTGGCCTGGAGGCGGACGGCTGCTGCGCACTCATAGCACTCATCTCCTTTCGAACGAGCATCGAAACCCAGATTGGGTCCCCCAAAGCATGCAAATACGGGTGATCCGAATCATCACTATAACTGGAGTCTCGGGTGCGGGGAAGAGAGTGGCGGCGTACCGTCCCCGATTGACGAAGACCAGCCGTCCGAAGCCGGAAGGAAGTCATGCCCGTGGGCAGCGCCGACAGAGACAGTGCACAAGCAGCGATGCCGCGCCTCAGCACAGCCTCCTACGTCGTGCTCGGGATGCTGGAGTACCTTCAGCCCGCAACACCTTATGACCTAAAGCGCGCTGCCGAAGCAAGCAAGCTTGCCCTCTGGGCCGTACCGCACACCCAGCTCTACACAGAGTGCGCCAGGCTCGCACGCGAGGGTCTACTCGCCGAGCACAGGGAGCAGACCGGTCGGCGCAGGCGTAGATATAGCCTGGCGGAGTTAGGCAGCCGAGCCCTCGATGCATGGCGCGACGAACCCGTCAACGAGACCGTAGAGCCGCGCGATCTCGGAATCCTAAAGCTGTCTTTCGGAGCCGACCCAACCAAGCTCGCCGGCGACCAACTACGAGCGCATGAGGCACGCCTGCGGAGCCATGAAGAGCAATACCTGGCAACTGCAGGTCCCGGCGTGCCACGCGGACAGCGGCTAGCCTTGGAATCAGGACTTAGGCTTGAGCGAGAGTATGTTCATTTCTGGAAGGCACTGGTCGATGGGTAGGCAGGAGTGACTACACTGCGATCAACCGATAGCCGCGTGACTCGCACATACTGAGAACGCCAGACCGGGTCTCTTTATCAGTTCGATGGAACGCCCAAAGAGGCACCGGCCCACAAGACAACCCTAACAATCGCTGCTCACCTACGTTCTCGACGGCCAGCGACCAACACATCGAAAGCTGGTAGAAAGGCTCCAGGAAAGCCCGTGGAGAGATGCGCGTCATCAGCTAGATTCCGCGGTGGGTAATTAGCGGCAATCGCCACTATTGACTAGGCAAAGTGGCATCAGTATCTTTTGGGTTGGTGAGGATCTGCATAATATTTTGGCAGATCCCCGCTGCGCAATCGAGCCGGACGTGCGTCTTAGACCTAGTACGAGTATTTTGTTCGGCTATTTCAAGTCTCGTCTGGGTTCGATTGGGCCTGGATGAGGGAAAGGTACATCCAATAATGAAAAAGCATCATGTTCTGGGGCTGGCGCTCCTCGCCGTCTTCGCGTTCAGCGCGATCCTGGCGGTTTCGGCGTCTGCCGCGGAAACCTTATTAGCCGAATGGTTAATCAATGGCGCATCTGTCACTACCTTAACCTCGGTAACTACAGAAGGCAAGCTGTTACTCGAAGACGAAAAAGCGCCAATCGCAGGTAAAGTATCGATTGTTTGCGAAGGTATCCTCGATGGTTCTGTTGGAGCGAATGGCGAGGATGAAATCACCGAAATTTTAAATTTAGAAGGAAAAAAAGTTGAAAGTGAAGCAACTGCACTTTCCTGTCCATTACAGGAAGCATGTGAAGAAGCTGCAAAGGTCTGGCCAGCTGGTTTGCCCTGGCATACATTACTAATATTAGTAGAAGAAGAAATAGAAGCTAAATTAGTTGTGTCATTCAAGGACTTGATCCAGCAATCAACGGCAGGCTACAACGTTTTATGTAAAGTCTTTGGTATCGCACAGGAAGACAAATG
>DATHNH010000191.1:0-17125 GCA_035486255.1 Solirubrobacteraceae bacterium
ACCGCCGGGTCGGAGGAGCGACGGGTGGCGGCCTGAGCGAGTCTCAGCAGCAGGCGCAGCACCGTCGGCAGGCAGATCACGAGTCCGGCGGCGAGGCCCACCAGCGCGACCACTGTCGTCGCCGGCGCGCTCGCCGAGGCGGCGATCGAGATACCGACGAGCAGCGCGCCGCATCCGAACAGCAGCGAATCCGACAGCCGCAACCTCCGAGTCAGCGAGATCGCGCCGCCGACGGCGGCGGGCTCTGCGCTCGCTCCCCCGCGCAAGGCGACGAGCGAAGGTAGGAGCGCCGCGACGAAGGCGGCGAGCATCCCCCCAGCCAATGCGAGCAAGATCGTCTGGGCGCCAATCACGCGTTGCCCGCCGAGCGCGAACGCCGCCGCGATGTACCCCGGCAGCGAGCGGAAGGCGATCAGTGAGACGACGTCGCCGGCGATCAGGCCGAGCAGCGAGCCCGCGAGGCCCAACAGGAGCGCGTCGAAGGCGAGCGATGCGACGATCAGCGATTCGGGTGTGCCTTGCTGGATCAGGTTCACGATGAAGCGCCGGCGCGCGTCGCTTGCGAGCAGCAGGGCGTTGTAGGCGAGGATCACGCCGGCGACGAGGCTGATGGCGCTGAACAGCAGCGTCACCTGCTTTTCCGGGCCGATGGCATTGTCGAGCAGCTGCGCTTCCGCGCTGACCGAGCGGACGTTCAGTGTGGAGCCAAAGCGTCGATCGAGCGTGTGGCGCAGTTCGGCTTCTTGGCCTGCCCTCGGCTCGATCAGGACGCGTGAGACACGCCCGCCCTCGCCGGCGAGGCTTTGCAGCAGTGGAAGCGGCGCCGCGGCGATCGGGCTCTCAGCGACGGCGCCGACCTTTGCGCTCGCGACGGTGGCGCCGACTCTCAGGTGTTCGCGTCGCGCGCCGAGCAGCACCGTGACGCGCTGGCCCGCTCGAGCACCGATCGCCTGTGCGGTCGGTGCCGTCAAGAGGAGTGAGCCACCGCGAGCCGCGCGGGCGGCATCGATGAAGGGCCTTGCAAGCCCGCCGCCCAATGAGCCGAGCTGTTCGGTCGCGCCCAGCAGTTTCAGTGCGCGCCGTCCGCTCGGACCGACGATCACCACCGGCTGTTCGAGCAGCGGGGCCACAGCGCGAACCCCGGGTATCGCTTCGACTTCTTCGACGACGCTCTGATCGAAGCCCAGCGGTCCCCGTGAGCCGACTTCGAGCGTTGCGCGGCCGGCTACCCCGTGGGTGATTTCTTGAAAGGAGCCCGTGACGCTGTGGTGTGCCACCTGCACGGCGAACAACAGCGCGACGCCGGCGGCGACGCCGACCACGGCCATCAGCTCGCGCAGCGGCTGGATACGCAGGTTGCGGCCGTAGAACAGCAGGAGGGTTCGCGCGTAGCCCGTCACCGCCGCGTCCTACACCCTCACGTCCGCCTCGTTCAGTCGGCCGTCGCGCATCTCAAGCACGCGATCGGCGTAGCGCACGGCGTGAGCGTCGTGGGTGGCGAGAACGGTCGCCACATCTCGCTCGCGGGTCAGCCCGTGCAAGAGACTCAGGACCGTCTCGCCCGTGTCGCTGTCGAGGTTCCCGGTCGGCTCATCGGCGAGCACGAGCTTCGGCCTGCCGATAAGCGCTCGTGCAACGGCGACGCGCTGCTGCTCGCCGCCGGACAGGCTCTCCGCTCGATGGCCCGCGCGGTGGGACATGCCGACCTCCTCGAGCGCCGCACGCGCGCGCTGCAACGTCTCGCTGCGCGCCAGCTTTCGCACCAGCAACGGCAGCATCACGTTCTCCTCGGCCGTCAGGCCATCGACCAGCTCGAAGCTCTGAAAGACCAAGCCGAGCTGATAGCGCCGATAGGCGAGCACGTCGCGTTTTCGCAGCGTCGTGAGGTCCGTGCCCATGAAGCGCACAGCACCAGCATCGGGGCTCACAAGCCCGCTGGCGAGCGACAGCAGAGTGCTCTTGCCCGAGCCGCTCGGGCCGAAGATCGCGAGGAACTCGCCGGGGAGGACGGTGAGGCTGATGTGATCGACCGCGCGAATCGCCTCGCTTGGGGTCACGTATCGCTTGCAGGCCTCCTCTAGCTCAAGCATCTGCCGCCGCTCGGCGCGAGCCGGCGGTCGGAAGGCGATAGACCTTGCCCGACTCCCCCTCCTCCCACGGGTCCTCGAGGAGCTTCCCGTCACGCAGGTAGAACGTCGAGTCCACGCCGAGCAGGGCGTGCGAGTGAGCGTTGGTCAGGAGGACTCCCACGTTGCCATCATGCGCGAGCCGGGTCAGGATGACCATGATTGTCTCCTGCTCGACGATCGAGAGGCGTGAGGTGGCCGCGTCCGCGAGTAGCAACGACGGTTCGCTTACGAGCGCTTGGGCGACGTCGACGCGCTGGCGCTCTCCGGCGGAGAGGTCCTGCATCTCCATGCCGAGGCAATCCTCGACCTGGCACGTAGCGAGCGCCTCGCGCGCGCGCCGAGTGGCCGCCCGGTGGTGGCGCCCGTCCACATACAGTGGAAGCGCGACGTGATCGAGGACGGCCATCCGCTCCTGCGCCGGCTCGTCTGCCCAGATGCAGGAGACCTCGCGGCGCAGAAAGCGCTGACGCTCCACCCTGGGCATCCGGTCCAAGCGCTCTCCGTTGCAGGTAACGACCCCGTTGTCGGGATCGAGCAGACCGGCGGCGATGCGAAGCAGCGTCGTCTTCCCGGCTCCGCTCGGACCGAACACGCCGATCAGCTCACCGCGGGGGACCTCAAGCGAGACGCAATCGAGCGCGAGCTTGGTGCCCTCGCGCCTCGGGTAGCTCTTGGAGACGCTGGTGAGCCGAAGCAGCAACCTAGTTCTCCTCGCCCTCGTCCCGATCCGGCGGCACGAGGCGGGGCCGCTGGCGCTCGCGCGAGGACGCGTCCCGTCGAGCGTTGGACGCGGATGGCCAGATGGCCTTCTCCTTCGTAATCAGCCAGGAGATCATCTCGCGGGCGTGTCTGACCCAAGAGAGCTCGGCTTCGAGATGATTGAGGTCCGCGCTCAGATTCACCCGGAGCAACACATTGTCAGCCCGTAGTAGTGCCCCGGCCGGCGGGGCGCTTTCCTGGTGCGTCTCCATGAGTTCTCCGAGCCGGGCCATGCACTGACGCTCTCGCGCGTCGAGCTTCGTTAGGAGATCCGGCAGGCGCTCCTTGCCCGCGAACGTGATCTGGACCTGGATCGAGCGGCGCGAGAGCCTAACCGGGGGGGTGTCAGCGCTGAAGAAGCGCTCGAGCTCTGCCGACCCTTGGTCGGTCAGTTCGTAGATCGTCCGGTTGCCGGAGGGGTCGTCAGCGCCGGAGACGATGCGAATCAGCTCAGCGCTGACGAGCGCTCTGACGTCGGTTGAGACCTGGCCTGAGTTGACGGCCCAACCCGGCCCCATGCGCTGCTCCATCTGGTCGGCGAGCTGGTACTGGTAGCTCGGCCGCTCGGCAAGCAGCGCGAGAACAGCGTGCTTAACCGACATCCTCGGTGCCCTCGCTACAGGACACGTTCGAGTAGCCGAAGCTGTCCGGATGGATCCACGCCGCAACAATACAGATCGACGGCGCACGCATTCCAATAGACGTACAAATGCCTACTTAAAGGCTGTTTCTAACTCGCCGCCTTCGGCCAATCGCCAGCAAAGCCGGGCATTCGCGCCCGTCGCATGGCTTGCACGAATAGCTAGTTAAAGGTATTGACCGACCCCGGCCTGGGCTGATCGGCTATCGGCATGAGCGAGCTTCGCGAGCGGAGGGGCAGTGAGCGCAAGCCGTCGTGGCTCCGCGTCGGGCATGGCCGCAAGGGCCGTCGCGGGGTAGCGATGCGATGCGCGGCTCGATCCGCGCGTACCGCCCGCCGTTCTGAGCAAGACGCGGATGCCACGAGCTCGCGGCGATAAGCACCGAGGAATACGCGCTCGGGATCTGCGCGGGGAGGCGGCGGCGGATCGACCACAGCTCGGGCGAGTCCTGCCGGCGATCGTGCTTCCCGGTTGGCCCGATGATGCCGTCGACCTGCGAAGGCGGTGGGGTGGGCAGAGATCACTCGTCCTGATCGCGCACCCGGGCACGACGCCCCAGCACGGGGGCCTTGAGCTCTTGCTCTTTCGGCTACAGGTGTGGCACGAACAGCAGCCGGCGTTCGCAGCACTCGGCTACGACGTCGCCTTCCTCTCCGCACAGCCGCTCGAGGAGCAGGAGCGCTGGCTACGTTGGGCACGGTTTCGGATCGTGATTCTTAGCGACGTCGAGCTTCAGCTCGCCGCCAGCCTGCTTCTACCGACGCTCCGCCGGGGCGAGGGCTCCGTCTATAAGGACTGCATCGTCGTCAGCCACGGAGGCGAGGTCGCGGAAGCGTTCTCTGCGTCGCAGGCCGTTCGCGAGGACGTCGAAGCGGTCCTGCGGTTCGTGCGGTCGGTGCACGAGTAGGTGTCCGCTGGGGGGCGATCGGGGGGTATGAGCCACAAGCGAGCTGGTCAGCCGGACGGGCAGGCGCTTGACTCTCACGGGCGGGTGCCGCCGGCCGACACCCGGTTGGTCCGCAAGAGAATGGCGGAGAACATTGGCCACGAGCGGCGGCGTGCTGGCCTCTCTCAAAGCGAGCTTGCGCGTGCCAGCGGCGTCAAGCGGGAAACGATCGCTCGCCTGGAGGCGGCGCAACAGGAACCGCGCCTAATAACGCTCGTCGGCTTCTCCTTCGCGCTACGCGTCCCGCTGCACGTCTTCCTGGTCGGGCTACCCGAGCCAGGTGAGACCAACGACTGACCTCGCGGGTTGTGATTATGAGCGCTCCACTATTCCAAATGTCTGTGGCATATATAATGCTTGACGGCGCCGCCATGACCCCGTTAGCGTGCGCCGCGCTGGCCCTGCCCAAAGCCAGCGGTCCCCACCCGCGGCCGGCGGCATGAGCCAGGGCGGGGCCAGCCACTGCGACATGCACCTCCAGTCCAACCCCCCTACACCGATGCTTTCCCGCCGGATATGGCGCTGCCGCGTCGACGTTGCGACACGAGACGTTCCGCATTGGCACCACAACGGACAACTGGAGCTAGCCGGCCCCGTTACCGACGCTGGCGCCTCGGCTTTTGACTCGCCTCTAGGGACGCGCGAGGATCAAGCCGAACAGCCCGACCCTAGGGGAGGACTGACACGCAGGACGGTC
Source organism: Solirubrobacteraceae bacterium (assembly GCA_035486255.1). Taxonomy (GTDB): domain Bacteria; phylum Actinomycetota; class Thermoleophilia; order Solirubrobacterales; family Solirubrobacteraceae; genus Palsa-744. The sequence goes on from DATHNH010000191.1 coordinate 5,173, forward strand.
TCGTACCTGTATCTAGGCGGCGGCAATGGCTAGCGAGTCTGGCTTGCCGGCGACGCGGCGTCGTGCGACTCCCGCTCGCGTGAACGCTCAAACGCGGCATGTCCAGTGGCGTCGCCCACCCGCTCGTCCTGGTGCCCGCTCCACCAAGCGGAGGACCGCACTGAATCAAGATCACCTTCAGAGCATTCGCGCCGATCTCGTTGCGCGATTGCGAGCGCGGTGTGCAGAGCTAGAGTCGGCGATCTTCGTGCGCGTGCGCGATGGCGTCCCTGATCCAGTCGGACTGAACGATCCCGAGTACCTCTGGGGGTTGCGCGCGGCGGTCGGGGCGCTCGTGGACTATGGTCTCACCGGCATCGAGCAGGGAGAGGACTTCTCGGAGCCGATTCCCTCCGCAGCGTTCACCCAGGCGCAGCGCGCGGCGCGAATCGGCGTCAGCCTGGGCACGGTACTTCTCCGTTACACCGCCGGTTACGCCTTGCTTGAGGGGTTTGTCATCGAAGAGGCTGAGAGCGGCGACCTCCTGACCCAAGGCAACGTAGTGCGCCACGTGCTGAGCGTTTACGCATCGGTGCTCGAACGGCTCACAAGCTCGATCGCGGAGGAGTACGCACGAGAACTCGAGCGCACGGGACGTTCGCTCGAGCAACGCCACGCCGAGCATGTGCAGAGATTGCTTGCTGGGGAGCGAGTCGACGTCGACTCGCTCGGCTATCAGCTTGACGCGTGGCACCTGGGTGTGATCGCCACGGGTCCGGAGGCTCAAGGTGTCCTACGCGGACTGGCGGCAAGCGTTAATCGTCAGCTCCTGGCAGTTCCCCAGGGAGAGGAAACTGTCTGGGCATGGCTCGGGGGATACCGCCGGCTCGCTGTTGATGAGCACGAGCGTCTGCTATCAACTGCCGTGGGTACGGCCGGGGCGCTGGCGATCGGCGATCCAGGGAAGGGGCTCGACGGCTGGCGTCTGACGCACAAACAGGCGCAAGCCGCACTGCCGGTCGCAAGGCATCGACGCGGGAGGCCTACGCGATACGCCGAGCACATGCTCGCCGCCGCCGCACTTCGAGACGAAACGCTCGCCAGATCGTTGCACGAGATGTTCCTCTCGCCCCTCGCAAGCCAGCGAGATGGCGGGACGGCTATGCGCGCCACACTGCGCGCCTACGTTGCCGCCGAACGCAACGCGTCCTCGACCGGACACGCGCTGAAGGTCTCTCGACGCACCGTCGAAACCCGCTTGCGGGCAGTCGAGCAGCTGCTCGGGCGCTCGCTGCGGACGTGTTTGGCCGAGCTGGAGGTGGCGTTGCTGATCGAGGAGCTGGACGGCGTCGGGGCATGAAGACGTCAACAAGAAGTGGATTGATCCGGAGGTTTGCACGATGGCGGGTTTTGGCAGTGTCAGTGAGCACATTGGCGTGGCGCGTGCCACCGGCCAGCCGTTAGAGCCCCAAAGAACGTGGCCATGACCAAACGAGGTGACCATGATCGTGCGGGTTGCGGCGACGCGCCGGCGCCAGAGCCGCCTTCAGAATACGGACAGTGGCTGCTGGCGCTGGCGCTAGTGACGCTCGGTGTAGGCGTGCTGGTCGCCGTGCTGACTGGCGCGGTCGACGGCACGAATGGTCCCCCGGCGATGGCCGCCCCGCCGGTCGTGGCAACAGCCACGCCGACCCCTGGAGCGGCTGCCGCCAAGGGCGTTCTCGTTGCCATGAGGAAGGAAAGGACGCCGGTACGAGACACGATCCACCCTCGCTTCAGTCGGAGGGCAAGGCGTAGCCACGATCGTCCTCGCGCGTTGGTTCTGGCACGACTCGCGCGTGTGCAGCGCCAAGCCGCGACGCCGGTTCTCGAACCGACGGAAACGACGATACCCACGCGGTGGGTCGAAGGCTTCTATCCCATCTATGCGGTCGCGCAGCGCACGTTCGGCGTCAACTGGCTGCCGATCGCCTCGATTCACAGGCACGAGTCGGCGTTCTCGACCGATCCAACGACCTATCAGGGACTGAACTTCGCCGGCTGCTGCGGGGGGGCGATGCAGTTCAGCGTCACCAACGGCCCCGTCACCACCTGGGATCTCATGAGCGACTCTTACCGCTACGGCAGACGCCCGGCCGTGTACGACCACATGACGGCCAAGCATCCCTCGATCTACGACGACTTCGACGCTGTCATGGCCGCCGCTCATCTGCTCTCAGAGGACGGCGCGACCGATGCGCTGAACGCAGCGGCCTGGCGGCGGCGTATGACTACTACGGGCACGACGCGGCCGGAGTGAGCTACGCCGATCAGGTGCTCGCCCGGGCGATCGGCTGGTCACAACGTGGGTTCTGCGCCAACTGCGGCGTGGAGTCGGCAATGGTCGGAGCAGTGCACGCTGCGTATGGGGCGCCGGTGCTCGCGAGCTCGGCAGTCACCGCGACTTTGCGCCGCCGTCTACCACGCGACGGGCGCGCCCGTACTCGCTGAAGCATCCCTTGGCGTTGGCTCACCGGACGACCTGCCCATCGCGGAAGTCCCATGCACGTGTTCCTTTCCAGATCGTTTCGTTTCGGAACCCCGGTCCTCGCTGTGCTCGTGGGTTTCGGGTATGCGCCGTGGTGGGCCATCCTCGTGCCGGTGCTGCCGGTGTGGTGGTCGTTTCTCGCAGGTGTTCGCGAGGTGCATCGTGCGGCTGGGATAATCCGCCGCCCGCGTCGGGGCGTGAGCCTTGAGGAGCACGAAGCCGAACAGCGCTTCTGGCGAGCCGACGCGAGGCTCGTCGAGGCAGACGCCCTCCTCAACGAGGCTGTCGCTGACCTTGCCGCGGCCCGCCGCGTCGGTGCCCGCGAGGGCCGCTCTCGTTTCCGTCGCGTCCTGGGGAAGTTCGGCGATCCTCGTGATTTCTAGCCTGCTCAAGACCGTCTGAGCCCGCGCGAGGAACCTCATGGAGTCGAGGACTCTCGATCTATAACAGGCTCGGTTAGCAACATGGCCTGTCTTTGATACGGCAACTGAGCACATTGGCATAGCGCGACTCAGGACCGGAGCGTTAAAAGTTAGAGCGAGTTCATCGGTCACGGTCCAGACAAAGGTTTGGGGCGAGCGAGAATCATCGCTCGTAAGCCGGTCCGGTTATCTCGAGACGTACCGATGACGCACGTGCATTGGAAGCCGTTTGTCCCAACGGCGAGAACGTCCCACGAAACGGGGGAACAGCGTGACTGGCGTAGCGGCACAACGGCTCGCGGTACTTACCCGCATACCCGGCAGACGTCGCGAGATACGACGCTCGCGATGCGCGACGCCGCTCGGCGTAGGGAATCAGATGCGACGGAGTTCGCGCCATCGGCCGGGTGTGTCATCAGAGCGGCTCCACGGCTTGTCCCGGGTACATATCCGTACGATTGCAGGGCTCTGCGTTGCGGCGGTCCTCTCTTGCCTCGGGCTCGTTGCGTGGGCCTCGGCGGCGAACGCCGACTCGACGTCGAGCTCGCCGTCCGCCCTGACGACCGAATCCTCACCGCTCAGTGGTCCCCTCGCCGTCGCGGGAACACCTACAGCACCGGAACAGATCCGCGAACAGCGTGACGCACGCCGGCAAACGCCGGAAGCGTTCGCCGCGCGCGAAGTCTCACAGAGCGCCTATCAGCATCTCGACGGTACCCACGCGAAGGAACTTGCGCGCTCGGCCTTCCCCAGACTGATCGAAGAACCAGCCGGCGGGCCGCCCGCGCTCCCAGCCGGGCAGAAGATCACGAACTACGAGAGCGACTACACCGCGCAGGTTGATCTTCCAGAACATCGACACGGCGTTGTTGAATCCGTCGCCCCGATTGCCCTGCAGACCGCACCCGGGCATCGGACGCCAGTCGACCTACACATACACGAAGCGGCGGGCGCGTTTCAGCCGGTCACGCCGGTCGTCGCGCTCACCATCCCCAAGCACCTGAGTGACGGCACGCAGCTTGGTCGAACGGGCATCTCACTCACGCCGACGACGAGCTCTGGCTCCGACGTAGCCGGCTCGGAAGGAGAGATAGACGGAACGGGCGTGATCTATCCAAACACGCTCGAAGACACTGACACGCTCGTCAAGCCGACGACGCTGGGCTTCTCGATGGAGACGCTCCTGCGCTCCTCTCAGAGCCCACGCCAGCTCTACTTCCGAGTGAACATCCCATCCGGCTCGCAGCTCGTCGCGGCAAGCGACGGTTCAGGCGGCGCCGACGTGCTCGAGAACGGCGCGCCGATCGCGACGATCCCAGCGCCAAGCGCCGAGGACGCCGAAGGCACGCCGGTCCCCGTCTCGATGACGGTCCGCGGAGACGTCTTGATGCTGACCGTCCCTGAATCGAGCCAGTATCGCCTGCCGCTCGCAGTCGACCCGTCGGTCGTAGACTCGATCTGGCAAAACGAATACTACTACAACACCTATTACCGGACGGAGTGGACTTTCTGGCACAGCGGGCCGTACTTCACCGCGCCGGAACATCCGGAAGGCGGCAAATGGACTGAGAACATATCCGGCAAGCACGTCGAAAACGAATACGGCGGCCTCTTCTACACGACCCGTGGCGCGTCGGTGATCTCTTCAACGCAGGTCGAAGGAGAATGGACAAACACCGGCGCTCACATACAAAGCGCGGTTCTGCTACAGACACCGACATCCCCTTACACTGAGGATTATGACTTCCTACCCGAAGCGACCGAACCCGGCCGCGGAACCTACACCGGCCAAGCATGTGCGCCCTCGCTCAACTGCCCGGAAACGACCGCTGGACCTGCCCCGCCGGAAAACGGCAACACCGCAGGGTTCGAGCAGATCGCCCTGCACGAAGGCAATGCGGCTATCGACACAGTCACCAAAGCGTACGTAGACATCCGCCAGGAACAAGGCCCCGAACTCAGCTTCAACACGACCAACTCGAAGATCAAAAACCCAGCGACCGGCGAAGAAGTGCCGAACGTGCTCTACGGTGCTGGATCGTGGCTTGGGCCGCATTCGGGTGCCTTCGAAGTCAAAGCCAAAGATCCAGGCCTCGGCCTGAAGTATTACCGCGTGGCGGACTTCGGCTGGGGTGACTACAAAGAATATTTCGGTGAAGGCAAGTGTTTCGGCGTTCAATGCCCGGAATACAACAATCAGGGTTACACATATGAGGCCGGCATGCAGAACGGGGAAACGAACTTCGAAGCGTTCGTCGAAGATCCGGTCGGCCTGTACGCAAATATCTTTCCTCAGAAGATCAAAGTCGATGCCACGCCGCCGCACGGCGTCAAACTCAGCGGCCTTCAGAACGGCAGCGAACTGCCGCTCGGCGAAGCCCACCTGAAAGTCGAAGCCACCGATGGAACAGAACCAACGCCGAGCTCGGGAATCAAATCGATCACGGTCAAGGTCGATGGACAGGAAGTGAGCGGATCGGCTGCATCCTGTCCGCTTGGCCCCTGCACGGCGAGCACGGAATTCACGCTCGCCGCTCGCAACTACTCAAGCGGCGCGCACTCGCTCGTCGTCACGGCGACCGACAACGCGAACAACGTCGCCCAGGAAGAATTCACGTTCTACGTGCACGGTGCCGCGCCGGTGTCGGTCGGCCCCGGCAGCGTCGATCCAAGCACCGGAGAGCTGACCCTGCAGGCCACCGACGTCTCGCCGAGCGGCGGCATCGGCGTCTCGCGGACATATAAGTCCCGATCGCTCAGCGCCGGCGCCGAAGGTCCGCTCGGGCCGCAGTGGAGCCTTGATCTCGGTGGCGATGAGCAGTTGGCGATCTCGCTCACTGGAAACGCAGTGCTCTCCGCGTCCGGCGGCGCGCCGACGACCTTCATCCACAAGACCGGCGGTGAATTCGAATCGCCACCCGGCGACGCCAACCTCAAGCTCGCAGCTGGCGAATGCCAGCCGGGCCAGGGCTCGGCCTACATCCTGCAAGACGAAAAGGCGGGCACGAAGACCTGCTTTGAACAGCCGAGCGGCACCCAGAGCGTGACCCCATCCTTCGCGACCCAGTTCGGCGAAGCGCCGAACCAGCTCAACCACCCCCTCAGCATCGCAATCGATCCGGCTGGCGACCAATGGGTCACGAACAACGCCAGCGACGCGATCGAGAAGTTCTCCTCGACGGGAACGCTGCTCGGGACATACGGCTCCTACGGAACGGGCGCCGGACAGTTCATCGCTCCGTGGGGAATCGCCGTGGACTCGCGCAACGGCAACGTCTACGTATCCGATCAAAGCAACTTCCGGATCGAGGAGTTCTCCTCATCTGGCGCGTTCGTGAAGGCTTTCGGATGGGGAGTCAGCAACGGCCACGCGGAATTTGAGACGTGCACGACAGAATGCCGGGCAGGCATCCCAGGCGCCGGAAACGGTCAGTTCAGCTGGCTGGCCGGTCTCGCGGTCGACTCGAGCGGCGATCTGTTGGTCGCCGACTACGGCAACAACCGGATTCAGGAGCTCAACGAAAAAGACGAATTCGTACGTGAGTTCGGGTCGGCAGGCACCGGTCCCGAACAGTTCGAAGGGCCGTTGAACATCGCCCTCTCCGGCGCCAACCTCTACATAACCGACTACCGCAACAACCGCGTTCAGGAGTTCTCGACGACTGGCTCCCCGCTCAACCGCTTCAGCGAATGCACGGGCGGCCCCGGCCACTTCAGCAACCCCTACGGGATCGCTACAGATCCCCACAACGGCGACCTGTACGTGGTCGACAACGGCAACACGCGCGTGCAGGAGTGCACGCCCGCAGGCGGATTCGTCACGAAGTTCGGCTCCGCCGGCAGCGGACCGGGGCAACTCACGGCGCCCACGGGCGTAGCGGTGAGCGCGGCCGGCGGGATCTACGCCGTGGACAACGCCACCAACCGCGTCGAGGAGTGGACGCGCCCGATCTGGGTTCCCGCGGAAGTCGGCGGCCCGCTCGCGAGCAGCGGTGCCTCGACGTTCGCCTATGCAGCAGTCGAACGCGAAGGCAAGGCCGTCATCGAGCCGACCGAGGCGCTCGCGCCCGTCCCGGCCGGCGTCTCATGCGGGACGAAAATTGAAGAACTGGCGCGAGGGTGTCGTGCGCTCACCTTCAACTACGCGTCATCGACGACGGCGACGGGCGAAAAGGAAAGCGAATGGGGCGACTACAAGGGCAACCTCACCCGCGTCTACTACCACGCCTGGGACCCGGCCAAAGGGGCGATGAGCGAAGTCGAAGTCGCTCATTACCTGTTCGACAGCAAAGGTCGCCTGCGAGCTGAGTGGGACCCGCGTATCTCGCCAGCGCTAAAGACGACCTATGGTTATGACGGCGAAGAACACCTCACCGCTCTGAGTCCACCGGGACAGGAGCCTTGGTTGTTCAGCTACGGCACGATCGAAGGAGATCAGAGCACAGGGCGGCTGCTCGCTGTCACCCGTCCGAGCGCTTCGACCGCGCTGGGCGGTGGCGAAGCGCCGGAAGCGACGACCGCACCCTCCCTTTCAACATCGAAACCGGAAGTCGGCAAAGCCGTCACCGTGAGCAACGGCAGTTGGTCGGGAAGTCCGCTCGCCTACAGCTACCAGTGGTACGAGGCCTGGTCTGAAGCCGGGGAAGGCGAATTCATCAGCTTCCGATGCAAGCCGATTCAGGGAGCGGTCAATTCGACCTACACGCCGCTCACACTCGATAAGGGCAGGAAACTCTATGCGAGCGTAACTGCGCTCAATCGAGCCGGTGCGACAGTTAAGTTGACACCCTCATCAACGGGGCCATGCGAATCCCGCGGCGTGAAAATCGGCGGCTCGGGCGAACTGACGAAAGAGCCTCTGCCACCTGCACCGGAAGTCGGATCGGACTCCGTCGCAACGCTCGAGTACAGAGTCCCGACGTCCGGCACGGGGCTCCCGAGCGTGACCACGAGCGAAGCCGCGAAATGGGGGCAGAGCGACGACCCGGTGGAAGGCGTCGCGGTCTTCCCGGCGGACGAACCGATGGGGTGGCCGGCGAAGGACTACAAGCGCGCGACGATCCATTACTGGGACGGCAATGGGCGGATGGTCAATACCGCCCTGCCCACGGGGGGCATCGCGACGAGCGAATACAACAAAACGAACGATGTCGTGAGGACGCTTAGCGCCGACAACCGTGCGGCGGCGCTCGGCGAAGGCGCGAAATCCGCGGAAGTCTCGAAACTGCTAGACACCGAGAGCGCCTACAGCTCAAACGGCACGCAGCTGCTTGAAACGCGCGGACCGCAGCACACCGTGAAACTGGCGAGCGGTGCCACGGTTAAGGCAAGAGACCACGTGCGCTACTTCTACGACGAAGGCGCGCCGGGCGGGCAGACCTACAACCTCCTGACCAAGACGACCGACGGGGCCGAATACGAAGGCAAAGAAGCCGATGTGCGCACGACACTCACCTCCTACTCTGGTCAGGAAAATCTAGGCTGGAAACTGCGCAAACCGACGTCGAGCACGACCGATCCGTCGGGCCTCGATCTCGTCCACAAGACGATCTATGACCCGAACACCGGCAATGTCGTTGAAACGCGAAGCCCCGCGGCCAACTCCGAAACGATCTACCCGCCCGCCTTCTCTTTCGTCTTCGGCAGCGAAGGCACGGGTAACGGCCAACTGCACCAGCCGGGCGGCATCGCGATCGACTCAAGCGGCAACCTGTGGATCGTCGACGCCGACAACAACCGGATCGAGAAGTTCTCCTCCTCGGGGATCTGGATCACAAGCTACGGCAAAACAGGCTCAGGCGAAGTCCAGTTCAACGAACCGCGCAGCATCGCGATCAACCAGAGCACCGGCTACGTCTACGTGGCCGACAAGGCCAACAACCGGATCGAGGTCCTCACATCGACCAGCGGTGCGTATGTGACCTCGTTCGGGACGAGCGGCTCGGGCGCGCTGAAAGAACCCGAAGGGATCGCGCTCGACTCCTCGGGCGACATCTGGGTCAGCGACACGGGTCACAACCGAATCGTCGAGTTCGGCCCCGAAGGCACCTTCTCGCGCGAAGTCGGATCGCTCGGCTCGGGTAACGGGCAGCTCAAAGGCCCGCAGGGCATCACGATCTCAGAAGGCTCCGTGTTCGTCGTCGACGCCGGCAACGATCGCGTCCAGCAGTTTTCCTCCACTGGTGCCTACCTCGCGCAGTTCGGCAGCAAAGGCTCGGGCTCAGGTCAGTTCAAGGAACCGTACGGGATCACCTCGAACCCGAGCAGCGGCAACCTCTACGTCGCCGACCTCGGCAACCACCGAAGCCAGGAGTTCAGCCCGTCCGGGCGTTACTTGACGAGCTGGGAAACCTGGGGACCCGCTCACCAGCTCACAAGCCCGTACGGCCTCGCGGTCGGTTCGACCGGCACGCTCTACGTCTCGGATCTGTATGGGTCGAAGGTCACGGTCTGGACGCCTCCGGAAGCGGGCGCGGCGCACTTGGGCTACGCCTCGCAGATCGGGAGCGCGGGCTCTGGCAACGGACAGTTCTCAACGCCGATCGACGAGGCGACCGACGGCGAAGGCAACCTCTGGGTGACCGACTACGGCAACAACCGAATCGAGGAGTTCTCGGCCAAAGGTTCGTTCACCGCCGCCTACGGCAAAGAAGGCTCGGGCAACGGGCAGTTCCGCGGTCCCGGCGGGATCGACGTGAACAAGAGCACGGGCAACATCTACGTCGCCGACACGAACAACGCTCGGATCGAGGAGCTCTCCTCCTCCGGCAGCTTCGTGAGGGCCTTCGGCACCGAAGGCTCAGGCAAACTGACTCGGCCCGGGTCGCTGAAGATCGATTCGGCCGGTAACGTCTGGGTGCCCGACGCGAGCGCCGACAAGGTGTTCGAGTTCTCCTCGAGCGGCACGTTCATCGCCGCCTACGGCAAAGAAGGCTCAGGCGAAGTCCAGTTCAACAAACCGATCGCGCTCGCGCTCTCAGGCGAAAACGTCTACGTCGCGGACTCTGCCAACCACCGCGTCGAGGAGCTGACCAACAAAGGCGTCTACGTCCGCAGCTTCGGCACCGAAGGCCGTGGCTCGGGCGAACTGTATGTGCCCGAAGGCATCGCCGCCGACGGAGCCGGCGACCTGTATGTCGCTGATAACAGCGCCGGCCATGTCGAGGAGTTCAGCGCCACCGGGCACTACATGGCGACGTTCGCGAGTCCAGGCACCGGCGAAGGACAGCTCACAAACCCGATCGGGGACGCGGTCGACGCGGCCGGCGACCTATTCGTTATGGATTCGGGCGACAATCGCGTCGAGAAGTGGAGCACCGCGGCCGTCCACGACACCAAGACGATCTACTACTCGGTCGCGTCCAACAGCGAATACCCGAGCTGCGGTAGCCATCCCGAGTGGGCGAACATGCCATGCGAGACGCTGCCGGCGGCGCAGCCTAACACGCCGGGAATCCCCAACCTGCCGGTGTCGAGCGTCACTTACACGATCTGGAGCGTGCCGGAAACGATCACGGAAACCTTCGGTTCGGTCACGCGCACCAAAAAGGAGACCTTCGACGCCGCCGGGCGCGCGCTCACCAGCGAAGTTATCTCCTCGACCGACACGCCGTTGCCGAAGGTAACGAACGAATACAACACGCAAACAGGAACGCTCGAAAAGCAGAGCACGACGAGCGAAGGCAAAACACGGACGATCACGACCGTCGATAACAAGCTCGGTGAGCTTGAAAAATACACCGACGCCGACGGCGTGACATCGAGCTACACGCGAGACGTCGACGGACGCATCAAGGAAGTCAACTACGGCACGGTCGACGGCGCAACGGCAAGCCAGAACTACACTTACGACGCGACGACCGGCACACTGGCGAGCCTCTACGATACGGCCGCAGGCACCTTTACGGCGAAATACGACCTCGAAGCCAAGATCACCAGCGAAACCTACCCGAACGGGATGACGGCCAGCTACACTCGCAACCAGGCAGGCGAAACGACCGGCGTCGAATACGTAAAGACAACCCACTGCACGAGCAACTGCGTGTGGTTCAGCGACGCGGTCACGCCCTCGATCCACGGCGAAGCACTCAAGCAGTCAAGCACACTCGCTGAACAGTCGCTCCAGACTGACGCCGCGGGACAGTTGACCCAAGTCCAGGAAACGCCGGCTGGCAAAGGATGCACGACCCGCCAGTACGCCTATGACGAAGAAGGCGACCGCACGAACCTGACAACACGCGAACCGGGCGCGAAAGGCGAATGCACCAGCGAAGGCGGCGCACATGAAGGCCACCTCTACGACGCGGCGGACCGCCTGAGTGACACCGGCGTGAGTTATGAAGCGCTTGGCAACGTAACCGTACTCCCGGCCGCCGACGCCGGCGGCCACGAACTGAAGAGCAGCTACTACGTCGATAATCAAGTGGCGAGCCAGGAACAGGAACAGGCAGGCAAAGCGAAGACGATCAGCTTCTCCTACGACCCGGCGGGCCGCACGCGCGAAACGCTCGCCACCGGCCAGTCCGCGGCGATCTCCCATTACGCAGGCACCGGCGAAGCGCTCACTTGGACCAGCGAAGGCTCCGCGATCTGGAGCCGCAACATTCCAGGAATCGACGGCACGCTCTGCGCCACGCAGTCAAGCGGCCAAGCGCCAGTGCTGCAACTGCACGACCTTCAAGGCAACATCGTTGCCACCGCCTCGCTCTCAGAAACCGAAACGAAACTGCTCTCCACGTACAGCAGCACGGAGTTCGGCGTGCCGCAGGCAGGCACGACCGTGCCGAAGTACGGATGGCTCGGCGCCTCAGGGCTTTCAAGCGAACTGCCGACCTCGGGCGTCGTAACGACCGGCGCAAGCTCCTATGTGCCGGAGATCGGTCGACCATTGCAGAGCGAAACGATTGCCTCGCCAGGAGCTTTCCCGAACGGAACGGGTGGCGGAGGGATCGTCCAAGCAACGTACCTCGAAGCCGCGGCCGAGCAGTTCAAAGCGATCGCCGTCGAACATGAAGCCGCGCTTGAA
>DATHNH010000192.1:0-3166 GCA_035486255.1 Solirubrobacteraceae bacterium
GTGCGTTCGGCCGCGAATGCCCGAAGGTGGGCAACGCCTCACCTCAGGACGAAGAGTCCCAGCGTCTCAGCTACGAGGTCGTCGTGGCTCTGTGGTCGGCTTCATACGGCACCGACGCCGGGCCGATCCGCGCTTTTGCGAACGCCGTACGGGGATTGCGCTGGAGCAATCCCAAGCTCACACACATGGCGCAGCGCTATGCCGCCGACCTGCAGGAGCTCGCCACGCTGCGCAGGCCAAACGTGTGTGGCGACGTGAGCGCTTGGAAGACGAGCGAATTCAAGACGGTTCCGACGACGACCGTCCAGCTCGATCGCCGCGTCGAAGCGATCGAACCAAAGACCATCCCGCCCTCTCTGCTCGCTCCCTATGAGCAACCCGCAGACAAAGCAATACTGGCTACAACGACGCGCATCGAAACCCAGCTACAGCGAATAGAAAGCGCCGAAGGGTTCAACGATTGGGACCAGGCGCTCGAAACGCTTGGGCTCAACCAGTAGCAGCACGATCGGGCGTGCGTGGCCCAGCGGCGACAAGATCCTAAGCCGATCGGAGCGACGCAAACGCCTGACCTGGACTCCGATCAGCTGGAGAGCATCCTGCTCGAGCGGCTCGAGCCAAGCTTCGATCTGGAAGACACTCGAATCTGCGCGACATCTCTCCTCAGGTCGGACGCCGGGTCGGGGCGCTTTGTGCGAATGCGTCTCGAGGAGATCGATTTTGGAGAGTCAAAGCTGCGCGCCGTTCAGTTCACCGACGTCGTTGCCGAGCGCATCGAAGCAGCCAATTGCGATTGGGGAGGCGCGCAGCTGCGGCGCGCGCAGTTCGAGGACTCTCGCCTGACCGGCGTCGACTTTGCCGAGGCGCGAATAGAACAAGTCTCATTCAAGGGCTGCAAGCTCGACTACGCCAACTTCCGCCACAGCACACTCGAGCACGTGTCCTTCGAGGACTGCGTGCTCACCGGGGCGGATTTCCAGGGCGCCGGCCTCGAAGCTGTGCGATTCTCTGGCTGCGACCTGCTGGAAGCCGACTTCTCCAAGGCCAAGCTATCGCGCGTCGACCTACGCGGCTCCGAGATCGGGCTCACAGGCTCTCTGCTCGCGCTGCATGGAGCGATCATCGACCGACTGCAGCTGATGGAGCTTGCTCCACGACTCGCGCACCAGCTGGGGATCGTCGTCGAAGACGACTAGCCGCGCTGGGGGCGCTCAGCTCACCGCGATTGGGGCAACTTGACCGAGGACCTGTTGCCCGCCGAGGCAGACGGCGGCGGCACAACCGGTCCGATATCGCCGTCCGGAGCTTCGTCCAGATCGACGACGACAGGGGCATGATCGCTCGGCTTGGTGCCCTTGCGAGCCTGCCGATCGACCCAGGCCGCCCGGACCCTGTCGGCGACCGTGTCCGTGGCCAACACAAGGTCGATCCTCATACCGAGGTCTTGGTGAAACATGCCGGCGCGATAGTCCCAGTAAGTGAACACGCGCTCGATCGGCCAGCGCTCGCGCACGACATCCCGCAGGCCACGCTCCTGAAGCTCGGCCAACGCTGCTCGCTCAAGCGGCGTGACGTGGGTCTGGCCGACATAGGCCTCTGGGTCGAACACATCCAGATCGGTTGGCGCGACATTCATATCCCCACATACCATCGCTGCCTCGGGACCGTCGGCGACGACCAGCTTGCGAAGCGCGGCTATCCAGTCGAGCTTGTAGCGGTAATGCTCGGAGTCCGGCAGACGTCCGTTCGGTACGTACACACAGTGCACCCGAACCCCACCACATGTGGCAGACACCGCACGCGCCTCGGGATGCGGGAAGCCCGGCACATCGGGTATTCCGATCAAGGTGTCGTCCAGGCCGACGCGCGAGAGAATTGCCACCCCATTCCACTGCCCCTCGCCGTGGCGAGCATACGCATAACCACGACTGCTCAGCTCCTCGCCCAATAGCTCGTCGAACGCATCGTCGGCGAGCTTCGTCTCCTGCAGACTGAGGACATCCGGCCGGCGCTGATCGAGCCAAGGCAGCAACCGCGGCATGCGCTGCTTGACTGAGTTCACGTTCCAGGTCGCTACCCGCACGGGCCTTACGGTAGCGGTTCGAATCAGGCGCGCAACAGACCGCTTCGCAGTCGTTCGGCGAGCGCGACGGCTGTCTCGTCGGCCGTTCGTGCTCCGCTGTCGACAGCATGGGTCTCGAGCGGACCGAGATCCGCGAAGTCCAGCCACAGGCGCTCGACTGTGGCGGCATCTGAGAGCCTGTTTGCCTCCCGGCTCCCGGCTCTCGCCAAGCAGACTGAGAGCGGTGCCCGCAGTACCGCGTAGGTGACCGACCGGCCGGCGGCGCGCAGGGAATCGCGGAGCGGCTCGAAGAACCATCGCGGACTTACGATCCCGTCGATGATCGTGAAATAGCCGGCTCCGGCGTAGGCTGCCGCGGCCTCGGCGACAATGCCCATGACGGTGGTGTTCTGCTCGTGCGACTCTGGCTTCCACGGCTCGACATAGCCGGCTTGGATGAAATGGAAGAACTGATCGGCCTCGAGATGGACGGCGCGCCGCGATTTGGTGGCGAGCAGCCGAGCCACCGTGGTCTTGCCTGAGCCAGGAGCTCCGGTGAGGATCAAGACAGGGTTCTCTCCGGACTCCGGCATGTGCCGACGCTATCGCACGCGCACACATACAGGTGCGCGACGGGCGGGGCTCGAGCAGCTACGCCTAGCCAGGCGCGGACCGGGGTGGCGCCGGCTCCGGAGGGCCTTTCCCAGGGTGCCGCTGCCGACGATGACCGATCGGTGGGGTGCGTGCGCCGACGGTCCTGCCAGTTCGCGGTTGAGATAGCGAACTTCGAATTCGTCGCTCGAGGTGCAGTTGAAGTATCCGAGGGACAGGGCTCGTACCGTTTCGCCCTGTTCGATGTTGTGAATTACCGGCCAGCCGCTGGGGCGGGCGTTATGGCAGCTCGATTCGACTTCGACCACGTATTCGCCGGCCGCGCTCGTGACCGCATAAGGGGCCTTGAATTCCACCTCGGCCCGGTAGCACGGGTAGAGCAGGAAAGCAACGCTACAGCTCTCATGTGACTGTGGCACCGCGCTGACATGCACCGGCTCGTTCAAGCTGTGAGTCGGTCGATAGGCGCTCTCGGGCGTCGGCGGGGGCGCG